>PXDN01000084.1 GCA_003566375.1 Opitutia bacterium | reverse complement strand
TTTAGGCGGCGAACTTGGAAACCCGACGTGACCGCTTGCAAACCACATATCGCCCTCTGAAGATGGGTGCTCCCCTTGCACAACCGCATCTCACTCCTATCTGACGCGGGGCGTCCCTGCCATCAATTGGCGGCAAGATTCACCCGCTCATCGGCCCGCAAAAGCTCGCGCCAGCTCCGAAGGCGGTAGGTCGGGTCTTGACCGCCAAAATTGCCCAAGTCCTCATCGTAATGAAAGGAATAGGTGCCGTTGACATGAATGTTCCGGCCCACCACCGCTCCGGAAAACTCACCGGACCCACCGCCGCCCCGCAGGCTGATCTCCGCGTTGGGAGCGTAAACACCCGCATGCCAAACTCCGTTTCCGTGAAGGGAAAACTCCTGGCTGTCACCGGTCCCATAGACAATCATGCGCCCGGGACGGTTGGTGCTGTTGGCCACGCCTCCCCCGCCGATGGAGATGTCCCTGTCGGCATACATTGTGAGCCGTCCAAAGGTGCCGACCCGCAATTGGCCGGAGCCGCCGGCGATTTTGGTGTCACCGATCACGTGCAGCACCACCGGCCCGATGATATCGAGCGTGTTGTTAACGAGATCGATCGCCTCCACCCGGTAAACGGTGGGAGACCAGGCGAGCGGATTGCCGAGGGTGGTGGAATTGCTGATGGTGGACAGGTAGGCGTGGTAATTGGACGGGGGTGTCATGGCGGGAAAATCGCTGTGGTAGTCCCGCGCCACCCGGTCCGGATCCACTTTCACATTGGGCGGGGTGTTGGCTCCGTACACCCGTCCGTTCGGACCCACGGAGGGCTCCGCGCCACCCGTGGCCACAAAGCCGTAAATTTCCGCGTTGGACAAGGTGACGGCATCGACCTCCACCGACACGCTGGCGACCGAGCCTTGGTCATTCCGGTTGGTGTCGGCATTCCATGGCCCAAGGCTGGACCGGTAACTGTCCACGGACGCGTTGCCGCCGCTGAACACCACCCGGTCGCGCGCGGTAAGCCCATTGGCAAACAACGACCGCCGCTCCAGATACACCTCGATTTGGCGGGAAACATCGGGCCGGTTCGGCAGCAACACCACCCCTTCGGCCAAAATGCGGGGATTGGTGGTGATATTATGGATTTCGGCGCGCATCAGACCGGTCATGCCGCTTTCCAGATCAATTGTCCGTTCGGTCATCACCACCACGCCGTTTTGCAAACTCCATCCGCTCCAATCCCGTTTATTGATGGCATACAGCGCCAATTCCAGGGAACCCTCGGCCAAATTCAAACCGCTGTTGGCATGGAAAGAAATATTGGAAATCCGTGTTTCCTGATTGGCCAGGTGCACAAAACTGCCGACGGCGGCCACCATGGCCGTAACAACCACCAAAACCACCATCAACGCGGAGCCTGCCTGTGAGGCGGCGGTTTTCATTGTGAATCCATTATTCGCTGACCCGCTTGTTGCGCAGAATGTAGCGGGCCGACACCACTTTTTCGGTGTTTTCCAACCCGATCACATACCGCACCAGCTTCAACCGCAGTTGGATTTGCTTCACCTCCAGGGGCACGCTGGCCGGTTCGGCCTGAAGATTGAAATAGTGAAACGACAAATCATCGACACTCGACATGATGGTCGTGGTCTCGCCGTTGGCGGTTCGGGTCAGCGGGCTGTCCGGAGCATTGGGTGAATAATTGTAGGTCACGTTCAGCAAGCTCCCGTCGGCCTGCCTCACTTGGACGGTGAAATTATTCTCATTGTAACCGGATAATACACCGGCCCCGGCCCGCAGATCCCGGCCGAGAACTTCCAATCCCCGGCGGCTCTGGTCGTTCATTTCGGAATAATTGTAAATGGCCACGGTGCTCCTGCCGATGAACAAAAACGCCCCCATCAACACACTGGCGATCATGACGCTGAGAGACATCGCAACCAGCAGTTCAACCAGGGAAAACCCCGAACGGCCGCGCCATGGAGACCGGCGGCGCGCGGCAGATCTAGAATGAACGGTAGTAATAATCATTGAGTCCATTTCTCGAAAAGTAGGTGACATAGCGCCGGGTGGCGGTGCTGCCGTTGTGGGCCACCCATTCGACTTGCAGGGCGATGCGCCGCAAATCGGGATTGACGTCCAACACTTCCCGCGTGGTGGTGAAATTTCTGGCGGTGGTATCCTTAAAAGTGCTCTCCATCTCAAATGGGCCGGTCGTCAGGGAGCTGATTTGTTGCCAGTTTTGCAGTCGCAAATTTTCCATTTCACTCTGCAGAATTTGAGACGAGAGGGTATTGTAGCGCGAGGTTTCCACCAGGGAAAACCCCATGCGAAGCGACATGATCGAAGAGCCGACCACCAAACCGAGCACCATGACCGCGACAATCACCTCGACAAGGCTGTAACCCCGTCGATTGCCAAATCCAAAACTGGTCCGGCGTTTTATGCCCATGGCTTTCATCACACCTTCAGGATAGATCAAGTCCCTTCCCGGACAAGCCAAAGGGGGTTAAAGAAAATGTAAAAATCCAACCTGAATTCCGTGTTTGATAACAGGTTAAACAACTTGCTCCAACGGCTTTCCGCTACTGCAACGCCTGTTCCCGCAACCAGGCCGCCAACTCCCGCAGGGCCGCCGAGCGGTGGCTGTGGCGGTCTTTGGTGGCGGAGGACAACTCGGCGAAAGTTTGGTCGAACCCTTCCGGAACAAAGACCGGATCATAGCCAAATCCGCCGCCGCCCCGCTCCTCCCCGGCAACCCGGCCCGGACAAGTTCCCTCGAACACCCGCAACCCGCCGTCCGGCCCGGCCAGTGCCAAAACGCAGACAAAGCGTCCCCCGCGGCGTTCATCCGGCACTCCGGCCATTTCCCTTAATAATTTCCTCCGGTTGTCGGCATCCCCCGCTCCCTCACCCGCGTAACGGGCCGACCGCACGCCCGGCGCGCCGCCAAGCGCCTCGACTTCGAAACCGCTGTCATCGGCCAACACCCAAGCGTCGGGCGGAACCTTTTCCCGCAGGGCGAGGGCTTTCAAGCGGGCGTTCCCGGCGAAATCCGGTTCCGTTTCCTCCACCTCAGGCATGCCTCCGGCGTCCGAGGCGGGCAAAACCTCCACCGGCAGGCCCCCTGCGGCCGCCATGCGGCGGATTTCCTCAACTTTATGAGCGTTGGAGCTGGCTAAATACAACTTCATCGACATCCATTTTTTCCGGATACACCACCCGGCCGCGCATCAATTGATCGTCGCCGAATGTTTGGTGGCGGACATCCGCGAGCCGGATGCCCTGTTCGATTTTTTCCGTTCTCATTCCGCAAAACACCGGCCGGGCTTTGTCATCGGCGAAAAACAGCGGCGCCCGGTAGGCAAAGAGATAATCGAGCTGCCGCTCGCGAATCATCCCGCTCAGCAACCTCGACCCGCCCTCGAAATAAACCCCGGTGATCCCTTCCCCGGCGCACCGCCGGCGAAATTCCCCGAACGGCACCTGCGGCGAAGGCGAAGGCAGGCACCAGATCTTCACCCCCTCGCCAACCAAACGGCGCACGTAGCCGGTGCCGGCGTGTTCGGTGGTCACCACGATGGAGCGCTCCCGGAATTCATCGGTCAACAGGCCGGGCAGCTCTTTTCGGTGGGCCAACCGCAGCAGTCCGTCGAACACAAACCGCACCGGACACCACTCCCCTTCCGGCAAACGGCTGGTCAGCCGCGGACGGTCCTCCAAAGCGGTGTTGGCGCCGACCGCGATGGCCGGAAAAAGTTTCCGCCACCGCATGACATCCTCCCGCGCGGACTCGCCGGTAATCCATTTGGACTGGCCGGTGCGGCAGGCGATTTTGCCATCGGAGGTGGTGGCCACTTTGCCCGCGAAAAGCGGAGCACCGCCCGTGATCCAATGGTTGAAAATCAAGTTCAGATCGCGGCATTCCTCCTCCAACACGCCGGACTCCACGCTCGCGCCGCCTTGGCGCAACCGCTCCAGTCCGGCCCCGCGGTGAACCGGATTCGGATCAACCGCGCCGACCACCACCCGCCGGATTCCGGCTTCCAACAAGGCTTCCGTGCAGGGCCCCGTTCGACCGTGGGTCGAGCACGGCTCCAACGTGACAAACAACACCGCGTCGGCTGACGGCTTTCGCCCGAGTTGCCGCAGGGCGGCGGTTTCGGCGTGCTCGAGTCCGGCCCCGGCGTGAAAGCCCTCCGCCACCGCCTCCCCGTTTTCCACAATCACGCACCCGACCATCGGGTTGGGGTGCGTCAGCCCCCAGCCGCGGCGCGCCGACTCCAACGCCCGGCGCATCCATTGCTCTTTCTCCGCCGAGGTCATCAACCGGTGAACCGCACGAACGGATTCGATTGTTTTTCCCGGCCGACGGTGGTCGCGGGACCGTGGCCCGGATACAGCACCGTGTCGTCCGGCAGGGTGTAAATTTGCTTCTGAATCGATTCCTCCAACTCCTCGAAGTTTCCCCCGGGCAAATCATACCGGCCAATGCTTCCGGCGAAAATCGCGTCTCCCACGAAGGCGGCTTTCATTTCCGGAAAATAAAACAACACGTTGCCCGGACAATGCCCCGGCACGTGCCGGATCTCGACTTCCAGCCCGAGAAACCGGTGTTTGTCTCCCTGGGCCACCGGAACGTCGATCCGCGCGGGATCCACTTTCATGCCGGGCGGCAGCATCACGGTCATCACTTCCGGATGCTCGATCAGAAACCGGTCGGCGTCGTGCGCGAGCACCCGGGCGCCTGCGTTTTGAAAGAGGGAAAGATCGGCGGTGTGGTCGTAGTGGCCGTGGGTCAACAACACCGAATCCAAGGTGAGGCCCTCGTCGCGGGCGACGGTTTCCACATGGGAAAAACTGTCGTCGGGACAATCCACCACCACCAGTTCCCGGTGACCGGAACGGGTCAGCAGGTAGGCGTTGGTTTCCAGCGGTCCGGCCGTGAGCGTGCGAATCTGCATCATGCGGGCAAACCATGGAAGCAAGACCCTCCGCAAGCAAGCGCTGGTTTGCCAATCGCCGGAAAATCAAACGCAGGCGCGGCCCGAAGGTCAAACGGCGGCCCCGCGCGGGACGGCGACTCCTGCGCCACGCACGGCGGAAATCAATGAATCAGCCGGGCCCGGATACGGAAAAAGGCCCGCGAGGGCAGCTCGTTCCATTGCAAGAAAAGCTCATTGCTCGGCGGCGTGGCCGGGAGATCCGCGTGCGGGCCAAACGGGTTCCAGTCCGGACCGACCGGCGATTCCGCCATCAGGAGGTCATACACCCGCCCCTCCGCGCTGTTCCACCGAACGTGGAGTCCTTCCTCCGGCACCGAATTCACTTCCGCCCGGAAAAAACTCAACGCGTCCGTCGGATCGGTGCCGGCCAAATATTCCCCGCGGTTGCTCCGGCCGTCCCCGTCGCTGTCCCGCCCGTCGAGGTCGTTCCACGTCTCTCCCGTTCCCGGGGCCAAGCCGTTTTCCGCATACCAATCAATCGGCGTCCCCGCCTCCGTGCCGAACAGGGCGGTCACTTCGACGGACGATTCCACGTTGAGGTCCCTCCGCGGGTTGTCGGAGCGACCGTCGCTCCAGCCGACGAAAACCGCGCCGTCCAAGCCCTCCACTTCGACCCATGCGCCATCGCCGCCGCCCGGAACGGTTTGCTCGGCGGGCCCGGATTTGATGCGCCCCCCGGGCCCGGTTTCGTAGCGCAGACCAAATTCCTCCGGGGCCTGGTCGGTCAATCCCATCTCGGAGAGGCGCACGCGGGTGATCTCCATATCTTCTTTGCTGACCGAGTAAAAAGTGTAGAGACCGCCGTCATGAATGATCGATTGGGAGTAGGCAAACCCGTGGTTGCGCCCGCCCACCCCGGAAAACCGGTAATGCGAGCGCGAACCGGTGCGCAGCGCGTAAACCCGGTCAAAGGTGTAACCGTCGTCACTGATGGAAACCGTCATCGGGTCGCGGTCCAAATAGACCGGCTGATCCAGCTCGGAAACGTTCTGGTTGCCGATCAGCAGCACGGTGCCGTCGGGCAGGGTGAGCGCGTCGGCCCGGCTGGGGGAATCCGGGATGTCGGTGGGATACGGAGTCGCCCAGCCGCCGCTCCCGTCGCGAAAGGTGACGTAGAGGCGGTTGTTGTGCACCGGATTGGCGTTGTGGCCCCAATTGCGGGCGAACAACACGAGATGCCCGTCCCTGGCGCGGTAGGAGAACGACTCGATCAAAGTCGCGCCGTCAACCGCGTTGCGGGGAACGTTTTGCCCGGTGCTGGCGAAACGCCCCCACCAGCTCACCTGCCCGTTGGCCGGATACCAGTTGCGGATTTTATTCGCGCTCTCGGCGGCGTAAACCGGCTCGGGAACCCCGTCCATAAACACCGGGAACTCCTGCACGCCGCCCGATGGGGTGAAGACAAGGAAGGCATTGTCATAAGTGCCGTCGAAATGCACCCGGCGGGCAATCGCGTAGCCGCCCGCGTCGAAGACAAACACCACCGCGTAGAGGTTGTCGTCGATGACCATCCATCGGTCCGGTTTAAGATGAATGCCGGTTTCCGAACGCGGCTTGACCGGCCCCGGAGGCGGAAACAGCTCTTGGGCGTCGGACCAAACTCCCCATTCATCGGAATAAGCGAAGAGGATGCGTTGGCCCGGACCATCCTCGCCCAGCGGATGATTGCCCCACATGGCAAAAAACCGGCCTTCGTAATTCACCAGGGTGCCATAATGGTTGTAGGCCCCCTCCTCTCTCGTTTGGGGCTGCCACACCACCGCGTGTTGGGCGGCGTTTAAAACCGGAAAACCGGCCCCGTTGCGCAAATCGTCGGTCGGCGTGGGCGCGTCCCACATCGGCACCACCGGGGTGCCGTCCGGGGTGCGCTTGGTGGTGGTGATCACCCGCGATCCGAAGTCGATTTCAACCGGCTCCTCCGCGGGCACCGAGACCGTGACGTCACGCAGGGTAAAGGCGTCCGCCACCCGGCTGTTGAGCCCAAAGGCAATCGTGTCAAAGGAGGTCACCCGGTCGGAACTTGTTTCGGACCCTGTGACCGCCAACTCGATGCCGGCCTGGGGGTCCTCATGGGCTAGTCGGTGAAAAAACGAAACTCCGGCGGACCCGTTGTTGGTGATCCGAAGTTCGCCATGGTAGGTCCCTTCGGCAAAATCGACCGACGGTCCTCCGGTGGCGAGCGCTCCCGTATAGGCGGTGGTCAACACCAGCAAAGCCCTTCCGGTGGTGTCCCCGTTCCGGCGAAACACGCGGGCCGGGCTGGAGGTGGCGTTGGTGTGCAAAATGCTGTCGAAACGGTAGCCGACATAGGAATCAAAATACGGTGGCGAGTTTTCACTGGTCACCCCGCCCATGTCGTCCGCCGTGATTCGCGGCACCCCGGTTCCCTCCAGTTGGGAATCAAACAAGCCGACGCGGAAGGAGTTGTTCGGAGCGGTGGTGTCGGTGAGATTTGGATTTACAAAGTCGATGGTGTATTCCACCAGGAGGGTTTCCCCATCGCCCAACTCAATGGGCGGTTCGCCGGGTTCGGTGAGGTAGGCGACCACATGGCGCGAGGAAGTCGGCGCGGCCAGCAGGGTCAATTCTCCGGCGGTCGAATCGTGCGCCAAATGCTGGGAGGCGGTGCCGCTGAACCATGCCGTCGCGTGGGGCAGATTTTGGGTCACGCGATCCGGCCCGGTGAAGGTTTCGCTCAGGTAAACCCGGGTTTCTTCCGCCGCGGAAATGAATCCGCTGACCAGAAACAACAGGATGAAGGTGGCTGGTGACAAGTGCTTGAGCATGATGATCAGAAAGGAGGGAACACTATTGGTGGAAAATCCAATTTCACGCAAAAGCCCGTCTTTTCAACGAGAAAGGCCAATCAGCCCCAAGATGATTGCGGAAGAACAAGACCGGAGTCGAAACAGGCAACCGGGCTGCGTGCCCGGCGGCCCCCATGCAACTGTTGCCAATTCGCCGCCTGAAGGCTGGCGCTCCTTTTCTCGGCGCGGCCCGGCGCAAGGGGAGCGTCCCGCTTCAGCGGACGGCATGCGGTTTGCAAGCGGTTGCTTCGGGGCCTCCCGTTTCGCCGCCTGAAGGCTGGCGCTCCCATGAGCCGTTGGGAAACGGCCGCCAACCAATGAGGAGACCGATTGGGGCGGTTCCTTGACCTGGGTCAAGGCGAAGCGTTGACGGCAGCCGTAAACTGCGGGCGTGAATCATGAATCCTCACCGCCTCCCCCGGGGTCTTCCGGGAATCCCCCACCCGCCGCCCTGAGCCGGGCGCTCGCCGCCGGACGGGTGGTCGAACTGGACGCGCGCCCGCTGCTGGAGGCCGGCGTGGAGCCATTCCGCGCCATCATGAACGCGGCGGGCCGGTTGCGCCCGGGAGAGGTTCTGCAGCTGATCGTTCCCTTTGAACCGGTCCCCCTGCACGACGTGATGGCGGGACGGGGGCTCCAACGCTGGTTGCGGGAACCGGAACCCGGCTCCTCCGAACCGTGGGAGGTTTTCTATTACCCGATCGCGAAAGAAGGATCAGAAGAAGAGCCGACAGTCGGTGATGAGCCCGACGACCTGGAAGATTCCGGGGAAACCGACCTGATCGATTTGGATGTGCGGGGATTGCCGCCGCCGGAACCGCTGGAGCGGGTTTTGGCATTGGCCGGGGAATTGGCCTACGGACAAGTGGCGCGGGTGCGGCACCACCGGAAACCGATTCCGCTGTTCGAAATCCTGCGGGAGCGCGGCTTTGCCTGGCAATGCCGGGAAACGGACACGGGCGACTGGGAAGTGCGCCTGTGGCGCCGCGACTGAAACCCTTTGCCTTTCCAACCACCAACGAAGACCTATCCATCATGAGCTTGCGGGAACCTCTTCCCTTGCGCGTCCACAACGCCCCCTCCTCCAACCTGGTGCTGACTTGGCTCGGGTTGGGCATCCTTGGTTTCGCCCTGCTCGGGATCGGAACGGCGGTCTTTCGCGCGGACTTCACCGGATTTTACGCCGGCCCCCGGTTTTTGGCGTGGGTCCACATGGCGATTTTGCTCTGGCTGAACCCGATAGTCTTCGGCGTGCTCGCCCAATTCATTCCGGTGGTGCTCGACACCCGCCCCGGCAGCGGAAAACTGGCGCGGTGGACACTCTGTCTCTACCTGCCGGGCGCCGTTGGCATGGTGGTCTGTTTCTGGATCGGTCGGCTGGATTGGCCGTTGCACAGCTTCGCCACCTTCGTTTGGGCTGCGATGCTGCTGGCCATTTGGGATTGGCACCAGGTTTTGCGCCACGCGAACCGGCGCGGGCTGACATGGCGCTGCCTGCGGGCCTCTCTGTTTTACCTGACCGCGACCATCATGCTGGGCATGTTTTTGAGCGTTCACATTTTTTATCCGATGGGCTCCATGTCGCACCTGGTGCTGATGAAAGCCCATGCCAATCTTGGGCTGGTCGGCTGGTTTTTGCTGGTGGTGATCGGC
The DNA here is from genome assembly GCA_003566375.1 of Opitutia bacterium. Classification (GTDB taxonomy): domain Bacteria; phylum Verrucomicrobiota; class Verrucomicrobiia; order Opitutales; family T3Sed10-336; genus T3Sed10-336. Next base: position 8,955 of record PXDN01000084.1, on the reverse strand, counting down.
GTGTCACTGAAACTGTTTCCGATGTTCCTGCTTTCAAAAGAACCCTCCACCAAACCCGCCGCCGCCGCCGCATGATTTTTGATCAACGGCGGACTGCTCATCTGGGCGGTGTCGGTGCTGGTCGGAGGCTTTTCCTGGGGGTTGCGGGCCGGGTCGGCCCTGATGCTGGCCGGAACCGCCGCCTGGCTGGGGCAACTGGCGCTCCATTACCGTTCCCGCAATCGCGTGCGCGCCGACGCCCGTCGGCAACACTCGCCACGGCGGATCGACTACCCGTTCAAATTCGCCATCGCCGCCCTAGCGGCGGCCGCCGCCGCCGGACTGATGGGCGCGGCCATCGAATGGTTTCCCGGCCTGATTTCGGGAATGACCCGCAACCGGCTCGTCACCCTCTACGGGGGGGTGTTTCTTCTCGGGTTTCTCAGTTTGCTGACCCTGGCCCTGTTGCATAAAATCGTGCCCTACCTGCTGTGGCTGCGGTTCTGCGGCCCGGTGGCGGGTCGCCGGCCCGTGCCGCGGATTGACGACCTCATGCCCCGCGCTCCCGCCGTCGGCCAGCTTTCCCTCTATTGCGCCGGCACCGTGCTGGTGTTGGCGTCGCTCGCGGTGGATTGGTCCGCCGCCGGCACCGGAGGCGCCTGGCTGATTGCGGCCAGCGGCCTTTGGCTGGTAATCAACATGGGAATCTGCTGGCGCAACGCCGCCCGGGCCGCCGCGGGTGCCCACGCGGAGGACCGCCCGGCCGGAAATCCGTCCGGAGCGGTTCTTCATGCCGGGGAAAGCTTGCCGCCGTGACGGTTTGGATCCAAACCGAAGTGATGGCGGATAACCCAACCTTGAACCTCTCCCCGCGGGCGCGGCAAATTGAGATCGCCCTGCGGTTGACCACCCTTTTCTCCGGTCTTGACGATGAGGATCTGCAACGGACTGCCGCCATCTGCTCCCTCAAGCGGTTGGACAAGGGAGAGATTCTGTTTCACGAGGGCTCCTCCTACCAGGGTTTTTACGTGGTGCGATCGGGCGTGCTGAAAATTTTCCGTTCCAGTCCCTCCGGCAAGGAGCAGGTGCTGCGGATGGTCGGGCCGGGGGATTCCTTTGCCGAGGCCCCCATGGGCGACAAGCGGGCTTTCCCCGCCTCGGTGCAGGCGGAGAAGGCCGCCGAGGTGATTTTGGTGCCGGTGGACGCCTTCCGCGACCACATGATGCGAAACCCCGAGCTGGCCATGCGCATCCTGGCCTCCATGGCGGCGCAGATGCGCCACTTGGTGACGTTGGTCGATGACCTTACCTTGAAAAACGTGGAGGCGCGGTTTTCCCTCTACCTTATCCGGCTAAGCGGCAAACCGACTCCGGACAAAGGCGAGCGTGTGGAAATTCCGGTCACCTGGCAGGTCCTGGCCAGCCACCTTGGTTGCACCAGTGAATCCCTCTCCCGATTGCTGAAATTTCTGAAAAACCGCGGCACCATCGAAACCAGCGGCCGCGTCGTAACCATTCTCGAACCCGCCGACCTCTCCAGCTTCGGGTAATCCATTCACTTTACCATCGTTTCGCCCCATGCGGAGACCGAAAGCCTGCTCACGGAGACGACTTCGGGAGGCACCGGACGGCTCGCGCCGGTCTGCCGTCTTGACCCGCCGGGTGGTTGCCGCCATTTCTACTCGTTTCACCATGGCCGATTCCAACAACAAGAGTTCCAATCTCATGGAAGACATCGTCGCCCTTTGCCGGCGGCGGGGCTTCATTTTCCAGTCCTCCGAAATTTACGGCGGCATCAACGGGTTTTTTGATTACGGCCCACTGGGGGCGGAATTGCGCAAAAACATCCGCGATTGCTGGTGGAATGACATGGTGCGGCGGCGGGATGACATCGTCGGGGTGGAGACCTCGATCATCATGCACCCGAAAGTGTGGGAAGCGTCCGGCCATGTGGCCGGATTCACCGATCCGCTGGTCGATTGCAAAAAATCGAAGCAGCGGTTCCGCGCCGACCAGCTTTTTTTCGCCCAAGTCATCGTCGATGATCAGATCATCGGCTACGTCAGCGCCCTGGAGAGCGGGCGCACGGAGGATGAATTGCGGGAAAAGGCCGATAAGCTAAAACGCAAGCAGGCCGCGCAGGGCACCTTGCTGCCGTTGCAAATCCGGGAAATGACGGAGGCCCGCCCGGAGGAAATCGACCTCATCCCCTCCCCCGCCACCGGCGAACCGGGCAGCCTGACCCCGCCGCGCGCCTTCAACATGATGTTCGAAACCCATGTCGGCGCCCTGCGGGACGCTTCGGCGGTCGCTTATCTCCGTCCGGAAACCGCCCAGGGCATGTTTGTGGGGTTTAAGAACGTGGTGGACACCGGCCGGGTCAAACTCCCCTTCGGCATCGCCCAAATCGGAAAATCATTCCGCAATGAAATCACCCCGCGCAATTTCATTTTCCGCTCCCGCGAATTTGAGCAGATGGAAATGGAGTTTTTCATCGGTGAAGACGAGGACTGGCAAACGTGGCACCGGCACTGGATTGACTGGTGCCGGGAGTGGCTCGTCTCCGTCGGCCTGCCTGCGTCGCTGCTAAGTGAATACGATCACCCGAAGGAAAAACTTTCTTTCTACTCCAAGGGAACGACCGACATCATGTTTGAGTATCCCTTTGGCTCGCAGGAACTCTGGGGCATCGCCGCCCGCGGCAACTACGATCTCTCCCAACACGAAAAAGCCAGCGGGGTTTCCATGGCCTACTTCGACGAGGCGACCAGGAAAAAGTTTATCCCGCACGTGATCGAGCCCGCCGTCGGGGTGGACCGCATCCTGCTCGCAATCCTCTGCTCGGCCTACGCGTTGGAGGAGGTCGAGGGGGAAAAACGCACCGTCCTGCGTTTCAGTCCCCGCGTCGCGCCGGTGAAAGCGGGCGTGTTTCCGCTGGTGAAAAACAAGCCGGAGTTGGTCGGCATGGCCGAAGCCCTCTACCGCAAATTGAAACGGCGGCACAATGTTTTCTGGGATACCTCCGGAGCGATTGGCCGCCGCTACCGCCGCATGGACGAGATCGGCACGCCATGGTGTGTCACGGTCGATTTCGACTCCCTGGAGAACGGCACCTTCACCGTGCGCGAGCGCGACTCCATGGAGCAAACGCGGATGACCGAGGCGGAGTTTCTCACTTTGCTGGACGACAAGACCTCCTGAGCGGAACAACCACCGGCGAACGGAAGATTCAACGACCGTCCGTCTCCCGCGCGCTCACCTCCGTGACCCGTCCCCCGGAAAAAGTAATCCGGAGACGTTCCTCCGGCGGGCGGGAGCCGGGGCTGACCGAGACCCCGCCGCCATACGCACCGCCTCCGCGGGCGGTTCCGGCGCCGACGCCAAAAGATAACCGCGGTCCCCGGTCGCGTTCCTCGTAAATCCATTCTTCCGTCTCCCCGTCGGCGGTCACCCGGCGGGCTTTGCGGTCGGGCCGCCCGACGGAGGCCAGCACCATCTCTTCGGTGAAACCGGGCAACACCCGGCCCGCTTCGATTTGCGAGAGCTGGTCCGCCGACAACGAGGCGGCGGTTTCGTCGCTCAACGCCACGGTGGAGGGCCGGGTGCCGCAGCCGGCGCAAACCAACGCAACCGCCAGCAACGGCGCGGTCAATCCGGTGAAGGTGAAGTGGTGGCGAATCGAAAAGTTCATGGAAACGCCAACGTATGAAATCCGGAAGCCCAAACGCGAGGCAAAACAGCCCTTCACTGGCTCACACAAATTCCTCAAACAGCGGAACGGTGGCCTTCTCCACCCGCTCAATTAGAATTTTTCTCAGAAACACCGTGCGGTGCTGCGCGCAGGGGCCGAGCCGGTGGATGGCTTCCAAATGAGCCGGGGTGCCGTAGCCTTTGTGCCCCGCGAATCCGTAATCGGCAAACTGCTCCTCCAGATCCGCCATCAAAGCGTCCCGGGTCACCTTGGCCACGATGGAGGCCGCCGCGATGGCAAAGGAACGCGCGTCGCCCTGCACCACCGCCTGGTGGGGATAGAAAAAAGGGCGCAGGGGGAGGCCGTCCACCAGGATCAAGGGGCGGCGCGGGGTCCACCGCGGGTCGCCGCTCGACTCAAAAAACAGATCCCCCTCTTCCACCTCCTGCCAGATGTCGGGTGCGTATCCCGCCCGTTCCAATAGAGTGTCCAAGGCCCGTTTCATGGCGAGACGGGTCGCCCCGAGGATGTTCAGGGTTTCGATCTCCTCCACTCCGGCCGCGCCGGTCGCGAAAACCAATCCACCCCGCGCGCTGGCTTCCCCCAACGCCGCAAAGGCGGCCTCCCGTTGTTCGGCGGTGCGTTGTTTGGAATCGCGCACCAGCGGGCGCAGTTTGCGGCAGGCGGCGGTGTCGTAAAAATCCCGCGACAAGTGAACGGCACCCGCCACCACCGGTCCGGCCAGGGCTCCCCGACCGGCCTCGTCCACCCCCGCCACGGCGGGCGCCTCCCCCAGCAGGCGGCGGTCAAAGGCGGTCAGGCGCGGGCGCTTTGTGGCCTGCCGGGGCATCACCGTCTCACGTAGGGAGCTTTGAGCGGAGGCAAGGTGATTTCCCCCGTTTTCCCGGCGGCGGCCACCACCTCGTGGGCGGTGCGGAAATGCAGCTTGGCAAACTCGCCCAAGGCCCGCGCCCCGAATTTTTCGATGATTTGCAGGGCCTGCTCCTTGACCTTCGCACTGGCCCCTTTCTGAAGCTTTTCCCCAAAACGGTCGGACAGCTTTTTCAGTTGCCGCACGAACTCGGCCCGGGCCACCACCGACGCGGCGGCCACCACGGGATCCTCCTCGGCCTTGGTTTGCATGCGCAGGTCAAAGTCACTCCGTTTGAAGTAGCGTTGCACGAGCGGTTGTTTGCTGAATTGGTCCAGCATCCCCCACGGCACGTGTTTTTCATCCAACGCCTGCTCCAGGGCCCGCGCGTGTTGCCAGGCCAGCAGCAGATTCAGGTTGGCGCGCGGGCGGCCCATCAATTCATTGTATTTTGGCATGCCGCAAAACACGGCTTTGACCACCGCCCCCTTGGTTTCCCGAATCAATTTGTCGAGTCTGAGGATTTGCGGATCAGCGATTTTTTTGCTGTCCCGGAGACCGGCTTTGCGCCACGCGTCGATGGCCGGTTTGTCGGCAATCACACAGGCGGACACCACCGGACCGAAAAAATCCCCCTTGCCGCTCTCGTCCAATCCCGCGTGGGATTCAAACCACTCCGGGCGCAACACTTCGTCGTAGCCGAATTTGGCCTCGCGGGTGACCTCCGGCTCGAGCACGTTGACCACGAAATCCTCGGTATCCTTGCCCTGGATCACGATTTTGCCGCTGTTGTAGGCCACCACGTTGACCTTGGGGCCCTTGAAGGCAAAACGGGCGTGCGCCACTTCGTGCGACTCCCACATCCGCCGTTCGCACACCGCGCGCAACAACTCCATCTGCCCGTCGTCGAGCTTGTCGGTGTGGAGAGTGACTTTCGGCTCTTCGGCCGGTTCGGTGGAACGGGTCTTTTTCATAAAAGCATTCAGTTTCACGGCCCGACACCAAAAAAACAACCCTGGAAGGGAGCCTGTCCGTCAAAAAAAGCCCTTGGCCGAGTCCACTTGGAGGACTTGCCTTTGTCCCCCAACCACCCATTTTCACTACCATGCCTGATCTGCCAATTCTTTACATTAAAAACGGGTGTCCATGGTGCGAAGAGGCTCTGGCCTATTTCGTCAAGCACGGAGTTGCCTTGAATGTGAAAGACGTGCGCGTCGATGGCCAAGCCATGGAGCATTTGGTTTCGGCCAGCGGTCAAACCCGCACCCCGACCCTGCACTGGGGCGATTTCGTGGTCGCCGATTTCAGCGTGGGCGAGTTTGAGGACGCTCTCGAAAAAACGCCCGGCATGCGCGAAAAACTCGGCATGGGCGGCTGAAAGGCATTCCCTGTTCGCGGGCAACTTACGGTAGCCAGGGATATTTGCGGAAATCGGGCGGACGCTTTTCCAAAAACGCCCGCTTCCCCTCGCTGCCCTCCTCGCTCATGTAGTAGAGCAACGTGGCGTTGCCGGCCAATTCCTGCAAGCCGGCTTGGCCGTCGCAGTCCGCGTTGAATGCGGCCTTCAGGCAACGGATGGCGATGGGGCTTTTTTGCAAAATCTCCTCCGCCCAGCGCACTCCCTCGGCCTCCAATTCCTCCACCGGCACCACTTTGTTCACCAGCCCCATTTCCAGCGCCTCGGTGGCGTTGTATTGTCGGCATAAATACCATATTTCACGGGCTTTTTTCTGCCCCACGATCCGGGCCAGGTAGCTGGACCCAAACCCGCCGTCAAAACTGCCGACTTTGGGTCCGGTTTGCCCAAAGACCGCGTTGTCGGCCGCGATGGTCAAGTCGCAAACCACATGGAGCACGTGCCCTCCCCCGATGGCGTAGCCGGCCACCAACGCGATCACCACCTTCGGCATGGAGCGGATCAATTTTTGCAGATCGAGCACGTTGAGCCGGGGCACCCCGCCCTCGTCCACGTAGCCCGCCTGCCCGCGGATGCCTTGGTCGCCCCCGGAGCAAAAAGCGTGTTTGCCATCGGTGTGGGGGCCGGCGCCGGTCAGCAACACCACCCCCACGCGCGGATCCTCCCGCGCGTCGGCAAAGGCGTCGATCATCTCGCTGACCGTGCGCGGACGAAACGCGTTGCGCTTTTCCGGACGGTTGATGGTCACGCGGGCGATCCCGTCCGCCTTGTGATAAAGAATGTCTTCGTAAACCTTGGCCTCGGTCCAATCAGTGCTCATGAAAGTAAACTTGGAAAAAAATCACCATACCGGAGAACCCCACTGCCCGTCACACCATTTCTTTTCCAGTGCCCGTTCGACAAGTTTATAAAAGGGAACTTCCTCTTTGGCGGCGCGGAGTTTGTGACGCACGCCAAACGCGATCACTTGATTCAGTTCTTCGTTACCGAACGACTGCCATTTCCTCCATCAACCCATTCGTTCAGGCGAGCGAGCCGATCCGGCTGATCGCCTCTTCGCGCGGTCGCCAGCCTGGCTTCAACCCGGAGCCATTCCCAAGCCAGGTGCAATCCGTTTCCTCCCGCCGCCGTTTTAGCGAGCGGCGTATGGATTTCTTCATAAACCAGCGGCAGGATCGCGCTTGTGTCCCCAAAAGTCGCCATCGTCTCAATAGTCGCGCCCGCCCCGGACAAGATCGATGGTTTTGATGTCCGTCCGGCCATCCGGCGCAACCGTCGTTTCGCCGAAAATTTCCCTCATCGGCCGCGGCTTCTTCTTGGGAATGGTGAGGCGGATGCCGCGTCGCTTCGCCTTCTTCAAAATCCGCTCCCGCTCCTTCAACCACTCGCGATCCTCCGCCGCCTCCGCCTGCTCCGGGGGCAGCGGCGAGAGCACCGCCACCGGTTTGTCCCGGTCGCAGACGGTGATCGACTCGCCCGTCTCGCGAACCCGCCGCAAGTATTTGCTGAGGTTGTTCTTCAAGTCGCCGGTTTTGACTTGCATGGCTTAGCCAGGTTTCCCCACGAACATGGCCATGTCAAGCTCGCCCGCAATCCGGGCCGCCCCGGTTACCGCCACGGCGTTGACCTACCTGAAAAATTGCCGCCGCAAACTTTGGCTGATAGCAATTCCCATTCGGAAGCAACCTGCCACTTTTGTGGAAACCTTAAATTAAACCGGGTTTGAAACACGGTTTTATTGGCAAATCAGCAGATTTTTGTCATATTTAGCATTAAATGATCCTCCGTTATGGCATAGAAAATTTCTATTCTTTCCGCGATCCGACGGTTGTGGACTTTTCCCTGCGTAATCAGGCCGGAGAGCCTCCGGGTTCCCTGGTCACGGGTTCGGGTGTCCGAGTGAACGCGGTCACAGCCGTTTTCGGAGGGAATGCCTCCGGGAAAACCAATCTTCTGAAACCCCTCGGTTTCCTCGCGTGGTTTCTCCTGGGCTCCGCCCAACGGAAACCTGGAGAGCCCATTCCATTTGAACCATTCCACTTTACGAGCAATCGCCAGAATACACCGACGCGTTTGATGCTGGAGTTCGAGATCCCAAGCGGCCACTACCGTTACGAGGTGGAACTGACGCCGGACCGCGTTCTCTGTGAAACGCTCCAGCGCAAGAAGAATCGCTTTGCTTTCCTCTTCGATCGCGAGTGGGACGACGAAAAGCAGGATTACGACTTCAAGTCTCAGGACATCGGTCCGGCCGCCTTCGTCCCTCTGCGAGAAAACGCATCCTGGCTCGCCTCGGCCCTGCTCCAGGAGCATCCATTCGCGGTGGAACTGCGCCCGTTTTTTGAATCCTTTTACGGGAATCTGGACATCCATGGTCGGACGCCAGTCCATGACGCGGAGATGCTCAACGTGATGAAAGCCGCCCGCTTTTACGATGAAAACCCCGCCCTTCTCGACCGGGCCAGCGAGCTTCTCGCCGGGTTCGATCTCGGCCTTTCCGGCGTGCGCATTGAACGTTACCGATTTCCGACGCCGGAGGGAAAGGAAGTGGAAACTCCGGTGCCGCTGGGGATTCACCGTCCCAGCACGAACCCGCAACCGTTTCTGCTTCCGTTCACCCAGGAATCACGAGGCACGCAAGCCCTCTTTGTCCTTCTGTATTCCCTGCTGCCGGTCCTCGATCGAGGCGGCATCGCCTTCATTGACGAGTTTGAGTCCGGCCTGCACCCCCACATGATCGAGGCGGTCCTGGGTCTCTTTTTTAATCCCGCCACGAATCCAAATCAGGCGCAGCTCATTGCCACCTTTCACTCGGACTACCTTTTGCGCGAGACCCTGCACAAATACCAGATCCACCTTGTGGAGAAAAACGAAGACCTTGTCTCCGAGACCTGGCGACTCGATTCGGTAAAAGGGGTCCGCAACGTGGACAACATCTACGAGAAATACCATGCCGGCGCGTATGGCGGCGTTCCGAGCCTGCCCTGATCCCATCTC
>PXDN01000289.1 GCA_003566375.1 Opitutia bacterium | reverse complement strand
CTTCACTCCACAAGTTTCATGCGCACGCGGAAGAAATTCTAGACCGGTTTGGGAATCCCTTGCACTTGATGAAGCCCAAAAAAACAGAGTGTGAGCATGAACAAACGAGGATTTGCCCCCGAATAATATCAAAAAAACGCGCTTGGTTTATTCCACCCGCCCGTGCAATCAGGGCACCAAAAAAGCGCCCTCCGGTGGGAGGGCGCTTTGTGTGAAGCTTGCGTTATCGAGCGTTCGGGTAAACAGGCATTACATCATGCCGCCCATGCCACCCATGCCGCCCATTCCACCCATGCCGCCCATGTCACCGCCCGGGGAGGACTTTTCCTTCTCCGGAATTTCGGTGATCATGCACTCGGTGGTGAGCAACAGGCCGGCCACGGAGGCGGCGTTTTGCAAAGCGGAACGGGTCACCTTGGTCGGATCGACCACCCCGGCCTTGACGAGATCCTCGTAAGCACCGGTGGCCACGTTGTAGCCTTTGTTGCCGGTCTGCTTCAGAACCTCCTGCACCACGAGAGAGCCTTCGACCCCCGCGTTGACGCAGAGCTGGCGGAGAGGCGCTTCGATGGCGCGGCGCACGATGGCGGAGCCGATCTTTTCGTCACCTTCCAGCTTGATGTCTTCCAAGACCTTGGCGGTGCGGAGCAAGGCCACGCTGCCGCCCGGCACGATGCCTTCCTCGACAGCGGCGCGGGTGGCGTGCAAAGCATCCTCCACGCGGGCTTTCTTTTCCTTCATTTCAGGCTCGGTGGCGGCGCCGACGTTGATCACGGCAATCCCGCCGGCCAGCTTGGCGAGGCGCTCCTGCAGTTTTTCGCGGTCGTAGTCGGAGGTGGTTTCCTCGATCTGGCGGCGGATTTGTTTCACCCGGCCTTGAATGTCGGAAGCGGAACCCCCGCCTTCCACGATGGTGGTGTTTTCCTTATCCACGCTCAGGCGCTTGGCCTTGCCGAGGTCGCTGAGTTGAACGTTCTCCAGCTTGATGCCGAGATCCTCGGACAGGCAACGGCCGCCCGTGAGAATGGCGATGTCTTCCAGCATGGCCTTGCGGCGGTCGCCGAATCCAGGCGCCTTGACCGCGCACACATTGAGGGTGCCGCGCAGTTTGTTAACCACGAGGGCGGCGAGAGCCTCGCCCTCCACGTCCTCGGAGATGATCAAAAGCGGTTTGCCTTGTTTGGCCACCAACTGAAGGAGCGGAAGCAAATCCTGCAAATTGCTGATTTTCTTCTCGTGGATGAGGACGAACGCATCTTCCTGCACCACTTCCATGGTTTCAGTGTTGGTGCAGAAGTAAGGGCTCAAGTAACCTTTGTCGAACTGCATCCCCTCGACCACGTCGAGCGTGGTTTCAATCGACTTGGCTTCCTCGACGGTGATGGTGCCGTCCTTGCCAACTTTGTCCATCGCATCGGCAATGATTTCCCCGATGGCGGTGTCCCAGTTGGCGGAAACGGTCGCGACTTGACGGACCTCCTCGCGGGTTTCGACCTTCTTGCTGATCTTGGCCAACTCGGCCACGGCGGCGGCGACGGCCTTTTCGATGCCGCGCTGCAGGTAAACCGGATTGGCGCCGGACGTCACGTTGCGGAGACCTTCACGGTAGATGGCCTCGGCCAAAACCGTCGCGGTGGTGGTGCCGTCCCCGGCGCTGTCGGAGGTCTTGGAAGCGACCTCGCGCACCATTTGGGCGCCCATGTTTTCGTAGGGATCGGTCAACTCGATTTCCTTGGCCACGGTCACGCCGTCCTTGGTGACGGTCGGGGAACCGAATTTCTTGTCGATAACGACATTGCGGCCTTTGGGACCGAGGGTCACTTTCACCGCGCGGGAGAGTTGCTCCACCCCGCGAAGGATTTTGTTGCGCGCCGATTCGTCGAACAATAACTGTTTTGCTGCCATAATATTTTTAGTCTTTTAAGATTGTTGTGTTCTGTAAAGAACGGTTGGAAAATCGTTTAGGATTGCAGAATGCCGAGGATGTCATCCTCCCGGAGGAGAAGCCAGGTCTCTTCCTCGACTTTCACTTCGGTCCCGCCGTATTTGCTGATGAGGACGCGGTCGCCGACCTTGACCTCGAACGACTGCGGCTTGCCGCTGTCGTCTTTCTTGCCGCTGCCGAGTGCGATCACTTCGGCCTCCTGCGGTTTTTCCTTGGCGGAATCGGGGATGATAATACCCCCGCGCACCTGTTCACTTTCCTCGATGCGCTTCACGAGAACGCGGTCACCGAGGGGTTTGATTTTGCTAGCTGCTGTTTTGCTCATGTTTGTTATTCCAGTTTGATAGGATGGAAAAAGTTAGCGGAAACCACACCGGGTTTCCGCCGGGAAAAATCAGGATTTTTTATCGTCGTCCACAACTTCGAAATCGGCGTCCACCACGTCATCGCCGTCCTTTTTGCCTTTGCCTTTGGACTCGGATGAGGATTCACCGCCGGATGAATCAGCCGTTTCACCGGAGCCGCCTTCCGCGGCACCGGCTTGGCTGTAGATGTCGGAAGCGACATCCTGCATCGCTTTGTTAAGATTTTCCAAGCCCGCTTTCATGGCCTCAAGTTCACCGCCTTCGAGAGCCTTGCGCCCTTCCTGCAAAGCGGCTTCCAAGGTCGATTTCTTATCGGCCGGAATCTTGTCCCCCAATTCCTTAATCTGCTTGTCCACTTGGTAAGTCAGGGTGTCCAATTGATTGCGGGTTTCAGCCTCGTCCCGGCGTTTGCGGTCTTCCTCCGCGTGCAACTCGGCCTCCTTGGTCAGTTTTTCGACCTCGTCCTTGGAAAGGCCGGACGAACCGGTGATGGTGATTTTCTGATCCTTGCCGGTTCCCAGATCCTTGGCCGACACATGCAGGATACCGTTGGCGTCGATGTCGAAAGTGACCTCGATTTGCGGAACCCCGCGCGGAGCGGGCGGAATGCCGTCGAGGTGGAAATTGCCCAGCATCTTGTTGTCGCGGGCCATCGGGCGCTCCCCTTGCAACACCTTGATTTCGACCGAGGGCTGATTGTCGCCAAACGTGGAGAAAATCTGCGATTTCTTGGTCGGGATGGTGGTGTTGCGCTGAATCATGGCGGTGGACACGCCCCCGGCGGTTTCAATGCCGAGAGTCAATGGCGTGACATCGAGCAACAACACATCGCGCACGTCGCCCTTCAACACCGCTCCCTGAATGCCGGCGCCAATGGCGACGACCTCATCGGGGTTGACGCCCTTGTGCGGCTCTTTGCCGGCCAAGCCGCGGGCCACTTCGACCACCTTGGGCATGCGGGTCATCCCGCCAACCAAGACCAACTCGTCGATGTCACCGGCGGACAACCCGGCGTCTTTCAAGCACGACTTGAACGGCTGCACGGTTCGTTGCACCAGATCCTCCGTCAACTGCTCCAACTTGGAGCGGCTGATGGTGACGGTGAGGTGCTTCGGGCCGCTGGAGTCGGCCGTGATGAACGGCAAATTGATATCGTAGGACTGAGTGGAGGAGAGAGCGATTTTTGCCTTCTCGGACTCTTCCTTGAGGCGCTGCAAAGCCATGGGATCTTTGCGGAGGTCGATGCCGTTTTCTTTTTTAAACGAGTCAATCAACCATGAGATGACGGCGTCGTCCCAGTTGTCTCCCCCGAGATGGGTGTCCCCGTTGGTCGCCTTGACCTCAAAAACGCCATCCCCGATCTCCAAAATGGAGATATCGTAGGTGCCGCCGCCCAAGTCATAGACGGCGATTTTTTCATCCGACTTTTTGTCGAGTCCGTAGGCGAGGGAGGCCGCGGTCGGTTCGTTAATGATCCGCAACACCTCCAAGCCGGCGATCTGTCCGGCGTCTTTGGTGGCTTGGCGCTGGGAATCGTTAAAATAAGCCGGCACGGTGATCACCGCCTGGGTGATTTTTTCGCCCAGGTAGGCTTCGGCATCGGCCTTCAGTTTTTGCAAGACCATGGCGGCGATCTGCTCCGGGGCGAAGCTTTCGGTTTTGTCTCCCGATTTCACCTCGATGGCGGCGTCGCCATTGCGCCCTTCCACCACTTTAAACGGCAAACCGGATGCCTCTTCTCCCACTTCGGAAAATTTTCGACCGATCAACCGCTTTGCGGAAAAAATGGTGTTTTGGGGATTGGTCACCGCCTGGCGTTTGGCCGCTTGGCCGACTAGCCGCTCACCGGATTTGGTGAAGGCCACCACCGAGGGAGTGGTGCGGGCGCCTTCCACGTTGGGAATGACAACCGGTTCACCACCCTCCATGATCGCCATGCAAGAGTTCGTGGTTCCTAAATCTATGCCTAATACTTTGCTCACGATTCATCAACAAGCAGTGCCCGTGCCAATCGCTAAATCAATATTTTAATTAATGTTCTAGAATGGCTTATGGATTTACTACGCATTCGTTCAAGAGACCCGCTTACCGGAATGTGTGCCAACGGAGCGCAGTTCTGTCACACTGCCGTGCCTGAAGTCCCTTTGTTGTCCCATTGGCGGGAAGCGGAGGCAAGCCGTTCGCCCATAGCTCTGGATTTCCATGGTTTCCGCCACTTGCTTTCCGATGGCAAATCTGGCAGGGTCCCCGGCGTGAAAGAAACATTGGAGGAAATCGCCCGTTCCATTCGCGAAATTCACCGGGAAGTGATCGACCCGGTGGAAGACAAGCTCGCTTTTGAAAAACGGCCGTCGGACGGCGAAATTTCGGGCGGGCCGCTGGTGTTGGTGGTCGGCAATCATTCCTCCGGAAAATCGACTTTCATTAATCACTTGGTCGGCCAGGAAATCCAACGCACCGGGATGGCGCCGACGGACGATTGTTTCACCATCCTGCGTCACGGGGAAAACCGGGAAGAACGGGACGGCGCCGCCGTGGTTTCCAACCCCGACCTCCCCTTCAACGGCCTCGCTCCGTTTGGCGAAGGATTTGTCTCCCATTTCCGCATGCGCCTCCTGCCCCTTCCCCTTTTGAAAAACGTGACGCTGGTGGACACCCCCGGCATGATCGACGCGGCCGACCCGGAAGCCGGGCGCGGTTACGATTTCGCAGGCGTCGTCCGCTGGTTTGCGGAGAGGGCCGACGTGATTCTGGTGTTTTTCGATCCGGACCGTCCCGGCACCACCGCCGAGTCCCTCACCATCCTCACCCAATCCCTCAGCCGCATGGATCACAAGCTGTTGGTGGTGATGAACAAGATGGACCAGTTCCGCAGCATGCGGGATTTCGCCCGCTGTTACGGAACCCTTTGCTGGAATTTGGGGAAAGTCATCAAAAAGAAAGACATTCCGCAGATTTACACCACGTATGTGCCGGTTGAGGGCGCTCCCACCAGTCCGCTCCCGTTGGATGATTTCGAACACGCGCGGCGGGAATTGATCGAGGAGATCAACCGCGCCCCGGTACGCCGGGTGGACAACATGATCACCCAAACGGCCAACCACGCCGACCGCCTGCGCATGCACTCCCGCATCTCCCAACGCGCCCTGGGCAACCTGCGCGGATTTCAGCGGCGGCTCTTCGGGGGGTTCGCCGCGGCGGTGGTCGCGGGCCTGGCCGGTTGCGGCTGGTACATTCACACCGGAGAATGGGGCAACGCCACCGTCCTCTTTCTCCTTACCATTGCGGGAGGCACCGGATTGTATTACTTGATCAAATACCTGACCCAGACCAAAGAACGCGATTTGATCAACCGGTTGGATGAAATTTTCGAGGAAGTCTATTTGCGCGATCTCACCATCGGCAACCGACCGGAAAACCTTCTACACCGCTGGGAGGAGGTAAAGCCGATTACCAAGCGCACCCTCAAGCAGCTCGGCCTGCATTCCATGGCGCGCTTGAAAACACGGGAGACCGCCCGGCTGGACCGGATTATCAACCAGCAATTGCCTGAATTGCGGGCGCGCCTCCATCGTCACGAAGAGAGCGCGGAAGAACAGGTTCCGGCGGCGGAAGTAACTCCGGAAAAGGCCTCCGGCCAAGCAGCGGACGGGAAATAACTCAGTCTTTCTTTTCCGTTTTCCGAGCCGGGTCCGCCCCGGTCGAAAGTTCATCCGGCATTTCCTTGGATGCGGGTGCGTTTTCCGGTCCGGTTTCCGAACCGCCAGCCTCATTGGAAGCGGAAGCCTTCTCCGGAGTGGACGCCGGCGGTTTTTCCTCAACGGGTGATTTTTCAGCGGGTTCTTCCCTTTTCCCCGGAGTGGATGAATCATCCGCAACGGTTATTTCGGAAATTTTCTCTTCCTCCGAAATCACGTCGGAGGACTTTTGTTCGTCAGCCGGCTTCGGCTCTTCAGCGGGCTTTTGTTCTTCGGCGGGTTTCGGTTCTTTGGTTGACTTTGGCCCGGCGGAGTCCGCCGCGCCGCCTTCGGCCACCGGGTCCGGCCGACCGGCCGGGGCGGTTTCCGGGTGTACCTGCAAACGCCCGTCGGTAAATTCGGTTACGTAGCCCTCGGTGAGGAGCCAGCGTAAATCCAAAGTCATGCGGCGCAATTTTTCCTGATCCGCAGGATCCAGCTTTGCGAGAGGATTTTCAGGTTCCGATTCCGCTGCGGTCGGCTCGGATTTTTCCTCCACCGCCGCCTCCGGGACAGGGGGCTCCGGCTTTTCCTCCCCGGAAGAATCGGGTGAGGGGTTCACATTCTCCGCAACGGGATCCGGGGATTCACGTTGTGCGGTTGATTCGACCGCGGAGTCGCCTTTCCCTTCTTCCTTCGTACTGCCAGGCATTTCCCCGCCGGAAACAGACGGCTCTTCCGTTCCCGGTTCCACGACGGCGGCATCTCCCTCTTGGCGTGCTTCGCCTCTTTTCACTGCCGAGGGAGGAGGCTGGGGCAGTTTAATTCCCAAAAACTTTTCCGGAAGTTCGGAAGCGTGAATGGAATCGTTGTTCTCCAAAAACTGAATCAAACTCTGAACGGTGTCGGAAAACCGTTGACCGGGCTCGCGAAATTTGCGTTTGACCGAACAGACATAGGAAATGCCGTGGGAGCCCCGCTTGTAGATGAAGAAATTCTGCCTTCGCAGGCGGCCGCGCAAATTATTGGCGGTTTCGAGGGGGAATCGTTTTTGACCTTCGACGTAATCAAGCAAATACGGCTTGATCCCCTTGTCGGCGATGCCCTCAAGCAAGGTTCCCGGCAGACGCAAATTTTTGGAGGAACGCACCACCTTGTCCTTCGATTTCTCCAACAGGTAGTGCCTGGCTTGGTCCGGTGAATGCAGCACCGGGGGATTGTCTCCGGCCGTCTCAAGCGGGTGATAGCGAACCTCGCGAGTCATGCTCTTGAGCCATTCCGCAACAGCCTCATCATCCTTAATGGTTTCCACACTTGCGCGGAAACGGTCAAACGACATGTGGGGAAACCTTTTCTGGTGATAGTTCGCCAGGAACGACTGGTAGCGGTGGTAATTGGGCGGCCCTAAAAGATCTCCGGTGAGGGTGCAGCGCGAGATGAACTGAAAATTCCCCTTGGGTGGCTCCACCTCAACCTCCTCGGTTCGGAAAAAGGTTTCCAAATGGTTCCGCAAAACATGATCCACCGCCGCCTCTTCCGTGAGGAACGGCAACTGGTCGGGAACCGACTGATACAAAAGCGGGGAGTTTTCATCGCTTTTGGAACCGGTTTTGTGCCGCATGGTGAAATGAAAACGGTCCGGTTTCTCCAATACCAAACGAGCAATCTCAAACAGCTCAAACGTGCGCAACGAGTGGCGCATCGCCCGTGTCAATTTGACGATGACCGGCTCTTCCGGAAAAATGCTGATATCAAAAATCTGTTCCAACGGCGCCTGACGGGACCGGCCGTGGGCACGCGGGCGCCCGTGAGTGCCCTCTCCCCCGGCATCCCTCCGGTGTTGGCCGCCCTCCCCGTGAGGACGGCGGTGGGGGCGGTGGTCTCCCTGGCCCGGGCCGCCGCTTCTTTCGCGCCGGTCCGGCCTGGTTCCCCGCGGGCGGGCGCCTTCATCCCGGCCTCCTCCCGACGGGTGCGGACGCCGATCCGGGCGGCGTTCGCGCCGATCCCTGCCCGCCCCCCGCGGGCCGCCTTCTCGACGCTCGCGCGAACCTTCGGAAATTTTGGTGGATTCACTCCAGTTGCCGGAAAAATCAAAGTCCTGAAGAGCGCTTAAATCGACCGCGCCTTTCTTCTGATTTTGTTTTTTTTCCCCGTTATCAGCCCGCTCATCCATGATGCTGTGTCGTGTTGTGTAGGATACCAAGAAACCCAATAATAGAACCGCCAACCTGAGGAAATCACCGGGTGGAAGCAAGAGATTTCTCCCGTCGGTGGATGGCCGCGCACGGATTCAAGCGGGAATGCGGGATGACATGCGCGTTGCCGAGTTGGACCGACGGGAAGGTACCATGAAGACCGAATCCGGGATTTTTGGCACCCGGCGTTGATCAACTGGGTTTCACTCCCGCAAACGAGCGCAACAAAAGGGAAGCAAGACGGGCGACCCGCGAAAGCCGTTCGCGCCGCTTGGGATGGTCCATTTTGTCGAAAACCAGCCCGAGAATCGCGAACAGGCCCGGGATCATCTCCCGGACAGTCAAAATGAAACCCGCTGATTTCAGGGCCTTGTCAACAGGGTCGTTGATAGAGCGGCAAGCATCCACCAGCAGAACCCGCCTGGCTTGCGTCGTGGCGGCCAGAAGCCGAATCCTTATTTCCTGATTAGCGAGACGAGACATTCACAGTCCTCCTTGAGGGTGTCCGCCGTGGCCTTAAAAGGCATCCTCCCGCCCGCACCCATGCGCAACGCGGCGCCCAGGCAGATTGCGCCGCCGCCAAGCAGAATGGCGGTGGCCACCAGGAGGACCATGGCCCGGGTTTCCTCACCGACCGAGAGCACCACGAGAATGGTGGCGGTCAGGAGACCGGTTCCGAGGGCGGACGCCCCGATAACACAAAAGAAAAACCAACGGATGAAACGCATCCGCTCGAATTCGATCTCGGCCGCAATGAGCCGCAGTCGGTTTTCGAGCAGACCGAGGATGGAGCTTCCCGCCAGGGAAAGTGATCGCAGCATTTTCATAATCCTCGTCGCCAAGAACGTGAACGGTTCATTGTCACCTCGGAAAAAGCCGGTCAATCACGACTCCCGCCAGCGCGGCCACGGTTATGGATCGCCACGGATTTCTGCGAATGAGTTTTTCCAACACATCGGCTTGGTGGTGGGCCTCGGCGGCGACATTGCAACTCGCCTCCCGGACCGCGCGCATGCGCTCTCCCAGATCTTTCTGAACCGCGTTCATCTTGTCGTGAATGGCGGCTCCGGAAGCATTCTTGGCTTCTTCGGCGAGGTTTTGCGCGTCATCAATGACCCGCTTGAGATCTTCGATCAATTGGTCGCGACTGTCTTTCATCGAATGGGTGTTGGGACCGGATGGATTTGTTGATTTTATCATGTTGTTAGGTTTTAAAAACTCCTCAAAGACCGTTCTCCCGCTTACCCGGCGCGTCGACGGCCGGAAATCACGTTCACCAGAACCATGACTACCGCGATCACCAGCAGAATATGAATAAACGCGCCCAGGGCCACACCCGTGACCATGCCAAGCAGCCACAAAACAACCAAAATTACCGCAATCGTGTATAACATATTATTTTCGCTTTCATTTTCTGGCGACCCCCATGTCAAGATGTTGACTTTTGGGATTTCACCGTGGTCCTGGCCTATTCATCCAAATCCGTCACCTTCGCGGACGTAACTTCCGGCGGCGCCAAAAGGACCGTGCGATGGAATGACGTGGGCTTGCTTAAATTCAGGAGTAGATTACTCCCGAAACAGTTTCCGCGCCATGGGGCCAAACCCCACCGCCCATTCTGAAATAACTGGGTTTCCCGCCAACGGAAGGTGACCGAATCTTCAGCCGGCCTCTTCGACCAGTTTTTCCCAATCGGCGGTGAGGGTTTTGATTTTATCAACCACTTCGGCCAATTCGCGGTTGAGCCCGCTCGCGTTGCCGCCGGGTTCGTAGGCAGCGGGATCCTCCAGCTTGGCGGTGAGTTCGCGCTGGCGTTCCTCCAATTCGATAATCTTCGCCGCCACCCGCTCGGCCCCTTTTTCCTTTTCCCGGCGGGCCTGCCGCTCCGCGGCTTCCCGGCGTCGCTGGTCGCGCGTTTTGAAGGAAGATCCCCCGGCCGCCTCATCGCGGCCCGCCCCGTTCTTCGCAGCGGGCGCCTTTGCCGCGGGCCGCTCCCCCGCCGTGAGCCCCTCGCGCTCGGACACGGTTTCGGTCTTTTGCAAAAAGTATTCGTATCCACCCGGATAATACGTTAGGCGGCCCCCGCTGACATGAAGCACGCTGCTGGCGATCGACTTGATGAAATGAACGTCGTGGCTGATGAAAATCAACGTCCCCGCGTATTGCTCCAGCGCCTGAATCAGGGCGTCGATGCTGGCCATGTCAAGGTGGGTGGTCGGCTCGTCCATCAGAAGAAAATTGGGGGGATTGATCAGCAGCTTGACCAAGGCCAACCGGCTTTTTTCGCCCCCGCTGAGCACGCTCACCTTTTTGCCAACATCCTCCTCGCGAAACAGAAAGCACCCCAGCAGGGTGCGGACGGATTCCTCCTTGACATCCCCCCGGTCGAACAAAGCCTCCTCCAAAACCGTGTGATCCGAATCGAACATCTCAACCCGGTTTTGGGAAAAATAACCGGCCCGGACATTCATGCCCAGAATCCGCTCTCCCTTGGTCACCGGCAACACGCCGGCCAATAATTTGATCAAAGTCGATTTACCCGCTCCGTTCGGTCCTACCAGCACGGTGCGCTGCCCGCGCTCGGCCAGGAAATCGACCCCGCTGTAAACAACCGTCTGGCCGTAGGCGTGATGAATGTTTTTCAATTCGATCACCTTGTGACCGGAACGGGCCGGCTGGGGAAAACGGAATTTGATGGTCGCCTCCGCCGCGCGGGGAGGCGCGATTTTCACCATGCGGTCGATTTGCTTGAGCTTGCTCTGGGCCTGGGTGGCCTTGGAGGCCTTGGCGCGAAACCGGTCGGCAAACCGCTGCAAGCGTTGAATCTCCTTCTGTTGATTATCGTAGGCCGCCTCGTGTTGTTCTTCCCGCGCGGCCCGTTGCTCCAAATAGGAATCGTAATTTCCCCGGTAGCGGTTCAGGGATCCGGCCCGGATGTCCACGATGTAATCGACCAGCTCGTTGAGAAACTCGCGGTCGTGGGAAATCATCAAAATGGCGCCGGGATAGGTTTTGAGATACGATTGCAACCAGCGCAGCGATTCCAAGTCGAGGTGGTTGGTCGGCTCGTCCAGCATGAGCAAATCCGGCTTCATCACCAACAGCCGGGCCAGATGGGCGCGCATGATCCAGCCTCCGCTCAGCTCGCTCGCCGGGCGGTCAAAATCGCTTTCGCGGAAAGCCAACCCGGCGAGAATTTTCTTGGCCGCCGGCTCCAACGCCTGCCCGTCAAGCTGCGCAAACCGGTCCAAATCCAAGTGGTATTGATCCACGTCGTGCCCCTCGCCCGCTTCAAAGGCATCGATGCGCCGCCTCACTTCGAGAAAATCCGGGGTCACCGCCGTGGCCAGTTGCAAAACGGTCTCCCCGCCCACCGGAGCGCTTTCCTGCGGCAAAAACCCGAGCCGCGATCCCCGTTCCAGTTCAATGGTGCCGGTGTCGGGACTGTTTTCCCCGAGAATCAAACTGAACAGCGTCGATTTGCCGGCCCCGTTGGGACCGACCAGGCCGATTCGGTCGGTTCGGTTGACCTGCAGGGCGATGTCTGAAAACAACGTTTTTCCGGCGTACGCTTTCGATACTTGCGAAATGGTGAGCATGATAAAAAATCCCGATCAACGGGTGCGGATTTCCAACCGCCGCCGACTGGACCTCAGGCTTGGTCGGCGGGTGGTGGCAACCGTGTTTCGTTGCGGGCCCTTTTTGGTTGAATCGCCCGGCTCACGTCAATGCCGGTCTGGTTGACAAAGCTGAGAGCGTGAACATCCGGGTTCAGGAATCGGTGGCTTCCGCGGCGATGGAGACGGCTTCGGATGTCAGTTCTCGAATTTTATCCCAATCCCGGGCTTGAATCAACTTGCGGTCCACAAACCAGGACCCCCCGATGGCGGCCACCATCGGTTCCCGCAGGTAAGTGGCGGCGTTGGCCGCGCCGATTCCGCCAAGGGGAATGAATTTCACCCCGGTGTGGGTGTAGGGACCGGCCATCGCCCGCAGCATTTTCACACCACCGGCGGATTCGGCCGGGAAAAATTTCAACAGCTTGCAGCCAAGGGCCAGCCCCTTTTCCACGTCGGACGGAGTCATCACCCCCGGCATGAACGGCAGATCGAATTCACGGGCTTTGAGAACCACCGACTCGTTCAATCCCGGAGAGACGCCGAAACGGGCGCCATACCGCAAAGCCTCCTCGACCTGATAAATATCCAGCAGCGTGCCGGCGCCGACCAGCATGTCGCGGTGGTTTTCGGCAATCAGCCGGATCGCCTCGGGGGCGGCCGGCGTGCGAAACGTGACTTCGATGATGTTGACCCCGGCCTCGCGCAGGGCACCGGCCAAAGGAAGGGCGTCCTCCGAGCGGTCGATCACGGCCACGGGAACAAGTCGGGTTTGAGCAATTTGCTTCATGATGACGATGTGGTTGGTGGTTGCCCGTTCATTCAGTGAAAACCCCTTCCGGCTGGCAAGGGCGGAATTGGCAAACGCGCCCCCGCATGGCGCGGTCCCGGGTTCACAGGGTAAACTGGCCGTCGAGGCCCCTGATACCATAAGTCCCGTGTCAGAGCGCGGCGCCCTCAATAACGGCGCCTCCTGCTTGAGGACAACCCTTCGGCCCCATGGAGAAATTCGTTTCAATGAGTCGCATCATTGGCATGTCGAACGAAGTAAGAGTTCAGGCTAGACTCTCCGGCGTGCAAACCCTCAGGATGGATGGATCATGGCCACGACCATTTTCACCATTGCGAACCAGAAAGGGGGGGTGGGCAAAACCACCACCGCCATCAACCTGGCCGCGGCCATGGCCGCCAAGAAGATTTCCACCCTGGTGGTCGATCTCGATCCCCAGGCCAACGCCACCAGCGGGCTCGGGGTGGAAAAAACCGAGGGCGCCAGCATTTACGGCCCCCTCATGGGAGAAGGCACCGCTGAAGAACGGGTGGTCGCCACCACCACCCCCAACCTTTATCTCCTCCCCTCCGAGGTCGATCTCGCGGCGGTCGAAATCGAACTCTCCCAACGCGAGGATTACCTCATTCAACTTCGGCAGTGCCTGGCCGGCGTGGTTGCCTCCGGACACTACCGAGCCATCATCCTCGATTGTCCGCCCGCCCTCGGCATGCTGTCGATGAACAGCCTCGCCGCCGCCGATTACCTGCTGATCACCCTGCAATGCGAATACCTCGCCATGGAGGGCCTGGGACAAATCCTGCGGGTGGTGGAGCAACTCAAGGAGGCGGAGGTGAACCCCGGCTTGGAACTCGGCGGCATCATCATGACCATGTTTGATATCCGCACCAACCTCTCCCACCAGGTCGTCGAGGAGGTAAAAACCCACCTGAAGGATAAAATGTTCAAAACCGTGATCCCCCGGTCGATTCGTCTCGGGGAGGCTCCCAGTTACGGGCAAACCATCTTTGGGTATGATCCCGGCAGCGCGGGTGCCCTCGCCTACCAAAATCTCTCCCGCGAAATCATCACCCGCTTCGGTTTAAGGAACTAAATCGCGGAGGCGAAGCTTGACAGGGTCATCCGAATGAGGCATGACGATTTTTCAGAAATGATTTTATTCATGACCAACGTGCGCGGAGCCCTTGAACAGCTCCTTCCGTTGCCGGCCTGAACGCCGGCGCGGGTTCTGCATGTTGGGCGGCTGCTTTCCACCGGGACGGCCGCTGATTTTGGAAATCATTTTTTGCATGACCCGTGCCGGAATCATCCATTCCTTACCACGAACCATCATGCAAAAAGCACCCATAGCCAAATACAGACCGTTCCCGCCGGTTGATTTGCCCGACCGCAAATGGCCTGAACGTTCCATCACCGCCGCGCCGACATGGTGCAGCGTCGATTTGCGGGATGGCAACCAAGCCCTTGCCGTGCCGATGAACGTGGAGCAAAAGCTGGAGTATTTCGACATGCTCACGCGGATCGGTTTCAAGGAGATCGAGGTTGGATTTCCCTCCGCGTCGCAGACGGAATTCGATTTTTGCCGCCGTTTGATCGAGGAAGACCGCATCCCGGACGGCGTGGCCATCCAGATATTGTGCCAATGCCGGGAGGATTTGATCGTCCGCTCGGTGGAGGCGCTGCGGGGGGCGAAAAACATCATTTTCCATCTCTACAACTCCACCTCCCCCGCCCAGCGGAAACATGTTTTCGGCATGGAGAAGCCGGAGATCGTGGCCATCGCCACCCGCGCGGTGGAATGGTTGCGGGAACACGGGCAACCCCTGGTGGACGCCGGGGCCAACTTGCGCCTGGAGTATTCCCCCGAAAGTTTCAGCAGCACGGAGCTGGAATTTTCATTGGAAATTTGCGAGGCCGTGACCGACGTCTGGCAACCGACTCCGGAAAACAAGATCATCCTGAATCTGCCCGCCACGGTCGAATACGCCACGCCCAACGTTCACGCCGACCAGATCGAGTGGATGTGCCGGCGCCTGACCCGGCGGGATCTCTCCATCATCTCGCTGCACACCCACAACGATCGGGGCACCGGCATCGCCGCGACCGAACTCGGTTTGCTGGCCGGGGCCGACCGCGTGGAGGGAACCTTGTTTGGCGCGGGCGAGCGAACCGGCAACCTCGACATCGTCACGGTCGCGTTGAACATGCACACCCACGGGGTCGACCCGGGATTGGACTTCAGCGACATCAACGCCATCCGCGAAGTGTGTGAGCGCTGCACGCGCATGGACGTGCCCGCCCGCCAACCGTACGCGGGCGAACTGGTCTTCACCGCTTTCAGCGGTTCCCACCAGGACGCGATCAAAAAATCCTGGGCCGCCCAAACGCCGGACGCGCCGTGGGACGTCCTCTACATTCCGATCGACCCGCAGGACATCGGGCGCAACTACCGGGCTATTATCCGCATCAACAGCCAGTCGGGCAAAGGCGGGGTGGCCTACGTCCTGGAGAAGGAACACGGGTTCCAGCTGCCCAAGTTGATGCAAAAAGAGTTCGGCAAAGTGGTGAACGACCTCGCCGACCGCACCGGAATGGAAATCAACGTGGACGAGGTTTACAAAACCTTCGAGCAAGAGTATCTCAACCGCGACGCGCCCCTGCGGCTGATCAGCTTCAGCGCCCGCCACCGCGGCAGCGGCCAACCGGTCGAGGCGAAGGCGGAGGTGGAATGGCGGGGCAAACGGCTGAACGTTCGCGGCGAAGGCAACGGCCCGATCGCCGCCTTCGTGCACGCCCTGCGCGAGGGCGGATTGCCTGATTTCGAATTGATCTCCTACCATGAGCATTCACTCGGCCAAGGCGCCGACTCGAAGGCGGTCTCCTACATTCAGATCAAAATGAACGGCGGGGACGGCTTTTTCGGGGCCGGGGTCGATACCAACATTGAGCTGGCCTCCATCCAAGGGGTGGTCAGCGCCCTGAACCGCGCGCAAACCTGATCCGGCATGGAAACCATTCTCATCGCGGCCATCTCCCTCGACGGCTTCATCACCAAACACGATGAACCCGGCAGCGGCTTCACCTCGCGGGAAGACAAAGCCTGGTTTCACGAAACGGTGAAGGAATTCGACTCCCTGGTTTTCGGATCGGCCAATTACGAAATTTCACGCGGCTGGATGAAAAACCACCTGCGGGAGGATCAACTGAAATTGATTCTCACCCGCCGGCCGGAGGATTACCGGGCGGAGGAAGTTCCCGGTTCGCTGGATTTTCACAGCGGCGACGCCCGTTCGGCGGTCCGGCGGTTGGCGGAAGCCGGCAAACGCCGGTGCGCGGTTTTGGGCGGGGGTAAAATCTACCACCTGTTTTTACGCGGCGGCTGCGTGGATGAACTTTGGTTGACGGTCGAGCCGCTTTTGTTTGGCCGGGGAATATCGCTCGCCACCGGGGAATTGGATGTGACGCTCGATTTGCTGGAAACCCGGCATCTGGCGCCCTCCACCCTGCTGCTGAAATACCGCCCCCGGCGCGACGACCGCTGACGCCCAGACCTCACCCCGGGGTCGGTTCGCCGTAGAGATCGTTGATCCGGTGGAACGGATCAGGTGGCGGGTGTTTCCCGCCGGTAGGCTTCCGCGAGCAAAGAGACCGGATGGACGACCCGGTGACCCGGAAGTCCCCGCTGGCGCAGGCCGGATTGTATCTGGATGGTGCAACCGGGGTTGCCCGAGGCGATCACGGCGGCTCCCGTTTCACCAATCCGGTCCATTTTCCGGTCCAAC
Organism: Opitutia bacterium; assembly: GCA_003566375.1. GTDB lineage: Bacteria > Verrucomicrobiota > Verrucomicrobiia > Opitutales > T3Sed10-336 > T3Sed10-336. The sequence goes on along the minus strand of PXDN01000289.1, from coordinate 2,043 downwards.
AACTTTTGGGCCATTTCGGGCTGGGTGATGTTGTAGATACCCGCGCTTCCGCAGCACCAGGTGGAATCCGGCAACTCCCGCAGTTCCAGTCCCGGTATCGCCCGCAGCAGCGCGCGGGGTTGCCGCGTCACCCCTTGACCGTGGCAGAGGTGGCAAGCTTCATGATACGTCACGGCTGACTTTTCCGGAGGAGACGCGGGCGGACGGATGCCGGTTTCCTCCAGCCACACGCTGATGTCGCGCAATTTGGCCGACCAGACTTTGGCCCTCCCGGCGTAAACCGGATCGTCGGCCAGCAACCGGTCGTAATGCTTCAGGTGCGACCCGCAGCCGGCGGCGTTGGTGATGATGGCGTCCAGTTTTTCCGGCTCGAACAAATCGATCAGACGGCGGGCCAATTCTTTGGCCGACTCCCACTCCCCGTTGTGGCCGTGCAGGGAGCCGCAACAGCCCTGCACCGGCGGAGTCACCACTTCGCAGCCGTTGGCGAGCAAGACCTCGGCCGTGTCCCGGTTCACTTCGGAAAACGTGAGATCCTGCACGCATCCGGTCAGCAATCCCACCCGGTGCCGCGCCTCACCCGCCGGTCGTTCAACCGGTTGAATCAATTGGTGGGAAAACCGGCGCCGCACCCGCGGCGCCATCGGCTCCAGCTCCCGCAGGCGTTTGGGCAACAGCTTAACCAACCCGGTCTTGCGGGTAAACGCTTCAAACCCGCTGGCCTGATGCAGCCAAAGCAATCGCCCGAGCCAGCGAAGCACGCGGGGGCGGGTAAACAGAAACCGCAGGGTGAAGCCCCGAATGACATTCCGCGCGGGCGAACGCAACACCCCCGCCCGCTCCGACTCCGCGCGGGCCATTTCAAACAACCGGGTGTAATCGACCCCGGCCGGACAAGCCGTGGAGCACGCCAGGCATCCGAGGCAAAAATACATCTCGTCGGCAAAAGCCTTGGTGACCGACAATTCGCCATCGGCCACTCCCCGCATCAAGGCGATGCGGCCCCGCGGACTGTTTTTCTCCCGACCCGTTTCCACGTAAGTCGGACAGGTGGGGAGGCACATGCCGCAGTGCATGCACTGTTGGAGGACGGCGTAATCAAGGCCCTTGAGATAATTTGGTTGTTGGTTCGGCATCGCGGTGGCGGATGGGAAGTGCTCTCAACAAAAGCCCGCCGCCACCAAATGGCAAAAGGATTGTGCGGGCTTCATTACCAATTTCCCCTTTCCCATGCCGACAACAGAAATATCCTGTTTCGATCATTATACTGTGCTGAAGCAATCGTAATCGAAACCCTGGTGTAATTACCGTTGCCAATCCGGCTGGAACTATGAAATTAAAAACTTGTTATAAACTCAGTTAGTTTTCTATCCTACTAATTAGAAGACAACTGGGCAAAATTCCTCAACCATCCAAACCTCAATAAACCCAATGAATACGGACCATTCTGTCTTGCCGCGCAAAGGATTCACCTTGGCTCTGGCGGCTATTGCCGCTTTTTCGTTGCTGGCGGTTCGAGCCGACCAGCTTCCCGACATTCCAAACCTCGGCCTTCATCTCGACGCCGGCAACATGGACAGCCTGACCCTTGACGACGAAAACGTGGTTATGGAATGGCGCGACCCGGTGCGGGAAATCACGTTCACCCACAACGCAGCCGGTTCCTCCGTTCGCCCGGTTCACGTGCCGGACGTGATCAACGGCCTTCCCGCCGTCCGCTTCGACACCAGCTCCATGCAAACCTTTTCACCCAACGGGTTGTCGATCATGAATGACCTTGGCGGCATGAGCATGTTCGTGGTGGCCTGGAGTCGGCCGACACCCGAAGGCTCGGGATTGCAGGATTATTTCCGCATCGGCGCGGAGTTGCCCGCTTCCCAAAACAACGTGCGCATGCTGATGGGCCGCACCAACACCCTGCACCGCATCCAAGGCCGCAGAATCCACACCGACACCTTCCAAAATGTGCAGGGTGGCGAACGCTTGGTCGAGGAGTGGGGCATTGACTCCGCGGTGGTCGATTTTGAAAGCGCCAATGCCTTT
>PXDN01000033.1 GCA_003566375.1 Opitutia bacterium | reverse complement strand
GTGGAAATACATCTGGAACACCACCACGGGGGAAGAGCAATTGTTTGATTTGACCGCGGATCCGATGGAATGCGTCGATTTGGCCGCTTCGTCCGATCACGCGGAGGTGCTCGCCGACTGGCGCGGGCGGCTGGCCCGGCAGTTGGCCGGGCGGGAGGAGGGTCTCTCCGACGGAGAGCGCCTGTTCCCCAAGGTGATCCCCTCCATCCGGGGCGGAAATGAGAAAACCATGCACCTCGGGTAAAGCGGGGAGAGAGGCGCAAGCGTAAAAAAGCCCTCTTTCCAGTGAGGAAAGAGGGCTGAAAGGAACGACCGCTGGCCTTCTCAGGCGCGTTTGCGTCGGAATTTGTTGGTGAACTTCTCGACCCGGCCGGCGGTGTCGATCAAGCGCTTTTCACCGGTGTAGGCCGGGTGGGAATCCATGGTCACATCGCGCAACACAATGTTGTATTCCACTCCGTCAATGTTTTCCTTGCGCTGGGACTTCATCGTCGAGAGCGTCATAAAACGCTTGCCCGAGGAGACGTCCACGAAGGCCACCGGATTGAGCTTTGGGTGAATGTCTTTCTTCACGGTTAAAAAAAGTTAGGTTACCCCTGCCGCGCTTTGAAGCGGGGGTTGGATTTGCAAATTACGTAAACCTTGCCGCGCCGACGGACCACTTGGCAGTCCGGGTGGCGGGTTTTGGCTGATTTCAATGAGGAGACGACTTTCATAAAAAAGGGAGAAAGAACCGGCTTTGCGGCAACCTGTCAAAAAGAATCTTCGCCCGGGGCTGGATTTTTCCAAAAAACCGCGGCATCACCCGAAAAGGGCGCCTGCTTTTTCGACAAAACGTGCGGGAGGGCGGACCGGTTTGCCTTCGGCGTTGATAAAAGCGTGCCGGGTAAACCCATCGGCCGTCCTCACCCCTTCGCGAAAGACCTGATAGTCGAGCCGCATCCGCAGGCCGGGTTTTTCCCGCATGACCGCCACCACGGAGAGGCGGTCGTCAAAGGCGGCCGGACGCAGGTAACGCGCTCCCGCTTCCAAAACCGGAAGGCGGTAGCCCGCGTTTTCCAATTCGCGATAGGGACAATCAATCTCGTCCAGCATTTGCACCCGCGCCATTTCAAACCAGACAAGGTAGTTGCCGTGATAGGCAAAACCCATGGCGTCCGTCTCCGCGTAGCGCACCCGCAAGTTCAGTGTGGTGGTAATCATGGTGGTGGGAGATGAGAATTCGGTTGGAAAAAACGGCATCGTTGCGCCGGGGCTCCCGCCGGTCAAGCCCGTGTCCCCCCGCGCGTCGGAAAGGCGGGAAGGAAACTTGCCAGCCGCTTTCGCCGGATGATACGAAACGTGAATGAAACGACCGCGCGAGCATTCCCGGTTCATGTCTCCGGCCGTCGAGGCCAGGCAGATTTTGCAACTCTGCGGCGGCGACGCCCTCAAAGCCTTGGAAATGGTGGAGCGCCAGTTGAACACCCTGCACGCCCGGGCGCAGGTGCTGCTGAGCCTTGCCGGGCTCACCGTGACGGTGACCGGGTTTTCCGGGCGAGCCATCGCCGCCACCGGCTGGCCGGCCCAAGTGCTGATCGTGGCCGCGGTGGCGGTGGTGCTCGGCAGCGCGGTTTGGGTGTTCACCGGAGTGATGGGGGTGCGCTGGGTGACGGGGGAAACGCTTGATGACCCGGAGGCCGCCCTCTACCGGATCGTGGAGCGGCGCAACCGGCGCACGCAACGCTACTTTCGCGGCGGCCTGTTGCTGAGTTTCGGGCTGGGGCTCTACGGGGCCGCCATCGCCCTGCTGTTGCTTTCTCCGTAATGCAACCCGGCCGCGCGAGTCCGATGGCGGCGGATACCCGCTCGACTTCCGCGATTCGGTGAGAGAACGTCCTTCCATGGCATGGATTGATTCACACACGCACTTGGAATCGTTTCACCGGCGCGGTGAGTTGGAGGCGGTCTTGGCGCGGGCCGCCGAAGCCGGGGTCACCCGCCTGATCACCATCGGAACCGATTCCTCGGACTGGTCGCTCTACCGGGAATTGAGCGCCAAGCATTCGCAGACCGTTGCCCACACCGTCGGCATCCACCCTTGCCATGTGGGGGAAAACTGGCGCGGGGAGTTCGCGCAAATCGCCGCCTGTTTCGAGGGAAAAGAAAGACCGGTGGCCTTGGGCGAGACCGGGCTGGACCGGTTTCATTTGTCCAAAGACCCGGAGGAGGCGGAGCGGGAGTTCGCGAGGCAGCGGGATGCCTTCCGCGCCCAACTCGATTTGGCCGCCCGGCTGGAGGTTCCGGTGGTGGTTCATTCGCGCGGGGCTTTTGCCGATTGTCTGGCCATGATCGATGAATCGACGGTGGAGTGGCACCGGGTGGTGTTTCACTGTTTCGCCGAGGGGGCCGAAGCGATGGGGCAACTCATGGAGCGGGGCGGTTACGGCTCCTTCACCGGCATCCTGACCTACAAAAGCGCCGAAGACGTGCGGGCCGCCGCTCTGGCCCAGGGAATCGACCGGTTGATGCTGGAGACCGACGCGCCCTACCTCGCACCCGTCCCCAAACGGGGCAAACCGAACGAACCGGCCTTCCTGGCCCACACCGGTCGTTTCGCGGCGGATCTTTTCGGTGTCTCCCCGGAAGAACTGGCCCGCCGAACCGCCGAAACCACGCGGGCGTTTTTCGGCTTGGAGTGAGAATGGGTCAAATAGTTCAATTAACGCACGGCGGTTTCTGAAAGATAACCGCCTGAAGACAAAGGTTGCATTTTACCACTGATTGGACGGCAACCGCCAGTTTCCCGTGGCCATAATGGTCACCGCCACGGAATCGTCATTGCGAACAAGGGATTGCTCCAGCGGGTTGACGTAAACGGTGACTCTCATTCCCGAAACATCAGTGGAACTGTTCCGCGGGACCGAAAGGTTGGCCCAATGGACGTTGGTGGTTTTGGTGCTGATCCCCATTTGCACGCAACGGTGGTTGCCGTGGTGCTGCTCAAAACGAAACGGCCAAACAAAGTCGTGGCGGAAGCGCGGCTCGGAAGTGCCCACTCCAAACGCGGGAATGCGAACGGTGCCATTGGTCAAATGCGCGGTGCCGTCGGCCCGGCGTTCCCAAGCGAAGCCGGTTCGACTGGTCGTGCCGGGCACCAATTGCGGATCGCCATGGGTGAAACCGCTGCGGGATTCCGGCAGGCGGGTGAGTTTGAATTGATTGTTGCCGGTCCTGACAAATTCCAAAATCTCCCGCAGCGCGGCGTTGTCTCCCCGCCAGTCATTGGCGTTGGGAGTCGCCCGGTAGGAGAGGCCGTTGTTGGCCGCGCAGTCGATGGCGTTTCCTTGGCGGAATTCCACGAAGCGTCCCAGGGCCTCGCTCCCGTGTCCGCCCGGTCCGCCGCTGTCGGGAATGGTTCTTGGGATTTCGATGAGAAACGGTTTGCCCAAAGGGATCTTTCCGGAAGCCATGAAGGGGATGGAAACATTGCTGTCGCCCGCCCAATCGAGCAAGATGTATTCCGCCTGGGGGCCGTTGAGAATGAGGGAAGCGGGCGTTTGTTCGACCAGGCCCAGGGATTCCAACCTTTCCTCAACCCCTTGCACGTGGCTCTCGATATCCAGCAATTTTTGGTAGATTTCCCCGAGGGTGTGCATGGTCGGGGCGGGAGGAGCGTCCGGTTCCAGCGAGCCGACCGCCGCTGGTCCCGACAGTGTCATGAGCATGGCAAGTGCCGCGACGGCCATTATCCGGTTTTTCTTTTTACCGTTTGGATGTTTGTTCATGGATTCTGTGCGGGAAGGGAGACGGTAACCCGGTAGAACGCCCGGGGCGGGGGCGAGGCGTCCGGGAGGCTGGCCGTCGGTCCGTGGTGTTGCGGGGCAGGCAATTCGGCGATGGTGAACCACTCGGGTTCGTTTAAATCGGTTTTGCGTTGCAGGGTGTATTTGCGTTTTGGTGACACCGGGCCAAAGGAGACCACCGCCTCCGGGGACGGTTGCTGAATATTCATGATGCGAAAGGGAGTCGTGGCATCGGGGGGAATGTCCATGATAAACGCCTGCCAAGCCGGGATACCGGCCGCGTTGGTGTCATCTTCCCTGACTTCGTGAAGGGTCAGCCACCAATTGGGGGTTCCCAGAGCTTGGGTGTCGAAGGCGGTGGTGCGCACCCCGTAAAGCGGGTTTTCCCCTCCAAAGAGCAACCAGCCGGTGTTTTCACTCCAGGCTTTCCCTTGAAAGCCGCCGGTTGCCCGGTCAAGGCGCACCCCTCCGTAAACGGGGTTGAAATGGATCCATCCGATGTTTTCCCCCCAGGCAAAGCCGGACATGTTGCCATCGGCATCAAAATTAACCCCCCAATCGGAAACGGAGAGATTTTCATAAGGGCCGCCACCGGCCGAGCCCATGGCCAGCCAACCGATGTTTTCCCCCCAGGCGTACCCCGACAGCCATCCGTTGTTCCCGTTGAAATGAACGGCGACTTCCCCTTGTCCATGGGAAAAAGAGATCCAACCGGTGTTGGGAGACCAAGCTATTTTCCTGTGATCATCAATAGTACCGGACAGTTGGGAAATCCATGGTAAGATCAGCACCAAGGGCAAAAAGCTCTTTAGCTGGAAAGCAGTCATTTTTCCCATAGGAAAGACCGGTCTATCAAGGCGCAACCCTTTTTTGGGATTTCAGAAATCCAGATCGAATATTCCCTGCCGCCTCCCTGAGGCGGCTGCGTTTCGCCGCGGCTTGGCGAAGTGGGAATTGATACCGCCTGAGCGCCGTGGCCTGCCGTGCGGTCCGCTTGCGGTGTGTCCGGGAAACATGCCAGCGGCATCCCACCGCTTCAAATCGCGGGATAAACCCGCTCCTACCAATTGATTGGGTTTTCGTAGGAGGGGCTTCATGCCCCGATCTCCCGCCGCAGGAGGGGCTTCGCGCCCCGATTCCACGTCTTGTAAGTGAACCGCATCCCCTGGCCCGCCGTTCAGTCGTAAGGTCCTCCTGCCTGCGGAATTTTGGAGAACCTGCCGTTTCGTCCGGTTTGCGAAACCCTCTTTCCCACCATGCGAATGGGAGGATTATGGAATTGCCGTAAAGTTCTTTCGGGGAAAGGATGGGCTGTATTCCGGCGTGGCGCTTTTCCGGGAAAAGTCCTTCACTGGAAATTATTCCCAAAGCATTGAGTGTTTCACTCCGTCAAAAGTTGTCGTGAACGCTTACTTTCTCCACGCCTTTTGGGTTATCCTTGCCTCTGCCCTTTTCTCCTCCGCTGTTCCCGGCGAGAGCCCGTGGCAGCGCCACTTTCCGGTTCTTCCCCATGACCATTACCAGTCATTGGCCACCGACGGCACCCTGTTCGTGGCGGTGGGGGAATTGGGCAACATCTTTACCTCGCCGGACGGGGAGGCGTGGACTCTGGTTCGTGCGGGCGACGGTCGGAAGCTGAGCCACGCTGTCCATGGCGGCGGCTCCAGTGTTCGACTTCGATGAAAATCGATGATGATGTCGCGGCGGTCCGTGACTGGAGCACCCACCGGTTTTACTCCATGATGACCCGCAACCTGAAAAAATAACGCTCGTGATCGGCCGCTTCGATGTTGGTGAGCAGCATCACCCGCTCCAGGTTTGGAGCGATGTCCGGATCCATCACGTTTTCCGAGTGCGGCACCTCCTCCCAATCGGAGAAGTCTTTCGAGGCTTCGATTCGCAATTCCACCGCCGCGTCGGCGGAGCGATCCAGTTGGATGCCCCAATACCCGTCGTGGACAAGGCCGCTTGGGGCCGCTTCGGCAGCGGGTGTCATGGGAGAGAGGTCGAGAGCGTATTTGAGCAGGTTGGTCATGCCGTCACCGGAGGCGATGTCTTCGGGACCCCGCAAATGGGGCGGCGGTTGTTGGTCGGGAGGAAGAGCTTCCATCCAGTCGAAAAAGCCGCCGTAGGGATCGACAATGATGCTGATATCTCCATGCCAGAAGCCGGCCTCCACGGCGGCCATGGCGGTGGTGGAAGGACCGGCGGCCGGTTGCCCGACCGTGCCTTGCAGAGTGTAGGCACCGCCGGTGGCGTGGCCTCCCCCGCCTGCCAACACTTGCGACTGAAGGCGCGTCTCCTGCCCCATGGCCGAAATCGCCATGACAACCGACAGAAAACCGGCGGCCATGCCGCAACGAAGGGGCGTGTGGCAAGCCGATGGGAGGCGCGGGGAGTTTGATTGCATCATCATGGCGCAGAATCTCCCTGGGAAGCGATCCAGCTCTCGATCCATTCCAAACGTTGCTCGAGTTCCGAACGGAGTTCGGCGATTTCCTCCGCCTGATCATCAATGATGGCTTGCTGTTCGCGGATGGCCTGGATGGCGAGAACACCGAAATCCTCGTAGCTGAGGCCAAGGTATTCGAGTTCCTCATCATCATTCACAATTTCAGGGAAAACCTCCTGCACTTGTTGGGCGATAAATCCGTATTGTTTTTTCGCATCCGCTCCGCCGCTGATAAACCGGTAGTATACCGGTTCAAGGGACAGAATCTTTTCGAGGAGTTCCGCCATCGGCTCGATGTCGCGCTTTAGTGCCCGGTCGGAGTGCCGGTTGTATGAACCGTCGTCCCGAATGGAGGCTGTGCTGGTAAATTCGGATCCGACGTTATCCGCATGGGAAAAGATCAGCCAATTACCGTTGAGGCTGGCAGATAGGTCCCATCCACCTGGATGGCTGTTTGCTTCAATAACCACGCCATGACCGATCACGCCACCATTATTCTGCACATGCAAAGCGGCTTCTGGTCTGGGGCTCGAGGTATTGATGCCGACCGTGTCGCCGAGAATTGACTGCCCATGCACGCGCAGTCCCCTGGCGGGGATGGCGCTGTCGACCCAACTGTTGCCGATTCCGGTGCCCCGGTTCTGATAAATGCGGAAGGCCGTATTGTTGTTGTCGCCCACAGCCACGCGGAAGGGGCCTTGATCGGCGTTGGAGACGACGTGAAGGGTGTTCCATGGGTTGTCCGTGCCCACGCCGAGGCGGTGGTCTTGATCGAAGCCGCCGACAGCGGTGTTGCCCATGATGTGAAGAGCCCCGGACGGGCTATCCGTGCCGATGCCGACGCCGCCCCCGGCGCGGATGAGGAATTGATTGTTGGCGGTGCTGGAAAAGGCCTGGCTGGAGCTGTCACTCCAGACGAACGATCCACTGTGGGCGGCCGTAGCGCGGCGCCCGGCGGCCAGGCTGTAGCTGCCCGATGCGATATTGTCAGCACCTCCCGGAACCGTCGAACCCAACGCGCTGGCGGTATTTTCGAGGCCTCCACCCACCGTGGCGCGTGATCCCGAGGCGACGTTGCGGTCGCCCCCGGCCACGGTGGAACGGATGTTTGTGGCGCGATTGGAAAAGCCTCCACCGACGGTCGAAATCGAACCGGTGGCCTCGTTGTTCGCGCCCCCGCCGACGGTCGCTTGGATGCCGCCGGCAGTGTTGTTGAAGCCTCCGCCGATGACGGTCTCGTTTTCGCTGGCAACATTGCCCGCTCCGCCCGAGATGGTGGCACTTTGCGTGTTTGCGCCGGTGATGGCATTGGAAGGGGCTCCGAGAATCACATTCGGGCGCGGATCGGAACTGTGGCCCGCGGGCGTGATGCGCAGAACGGGTTCGTTCTGTAAACGTATTTCAATGGGTTGGCTGCCCGCCGAGCCGATCCAGCCGCTCACCTGGATGTTTCCAGCCACATCGAGTGCCTGTGCGGGACTGGTGGTTTTGATGCCGATGTTACGGGTGGAAGTGATTTGGTTGCCGGACCCGGTCCAGGTGCCAATCCCTTCCGCGCTCATGGCGTTGCCAAGGGCCCCGCTGGCGAAGGCATCCTCGGTCAAAGTGCCGTCGGCAACCGAGAGCGCTCGTGCGGCCTGAAAGGCGTAGGGCACAATGGTTAGTTCGAAATCCGGACTGAGCTGCTCGAAGCCCCGCCCTCCATCGAACCAGACGCGGAGAAAAACGGGAGACTTCTCAAAGATTTCCGGTTGCAGCGGCTCCATGTCTTCCCCACCGAGAGCCACGGAGAACACGCCGTCACGCACATCCAGAAGAATTTCCGAACGGGGTGGGCCCCCGCCCTCACTGCGTCCGTCGTGGCTCCAGAGGGTTTGTTTGGTTGACGGCGGAGGTTCATCGATCGCAACACTGGGCGCTGAGGTGTAGCCGGAGCCGGCACTGGTCACGCTGATGGAAACCACCCGGCCTCCTTCGATCGAGGCCACCGCCTCCGCCCCGCTGCCACCGCCGCCGGAAAGGCTCACGCGGGGGGGCGCATCGTAACCATTGCCCCCATCGGAGACCGTTACCGAAGTAACAAATCCACTCGTCACCAGTGCCGTCGCTTGGGCCGGTCGGACGTTTTCGGTTCCGTCGTCAACAAGGGCGAACTGAAAAAGGCCCGCGCCTTGGAACGGCTGCCCATCAACGAACACCTTACCTTGGTAATTCAAGGTGGTCGGCATTGCAGCATAAAGACCCGCGGAGAGATGGCAGGCGGTGAGTAAAATGAATAATCTGGCTACAGGATTTCGCATGTTGTTTTTGAATTTGCGCCAACAAGGCGTGGCGGGAGGTTCGAGCACAGGCGGTTCGGTTGGGCCGTCCTGGGCTGCTGATGATAATTAACGATGACCATTCCATCCAATGAATTGATTAAGCCAGGTCAAGGTATGGATGTTTAATTAAATAAACTTATAAAATATAAGTTAATAGAGGTTTTTTTCGGAATGAAAAATTGAAAATATAGATAAAAGGATTGAGTATGTGTAATAATTAAAAGAATTCCATTTATATTTTTGTCTAGAAAATTGGATAAAAAAATGTAAATTAATTCAAGGAACGGCCTTCGGCTTTCCCAAGTCTCAACTTGATCAAGTTGCGCCCTGTCGATTCTTTTCAAACCGTCAACAATCAGCATCCATTCCAACCTCTCTTGAATTGCGTTCGGCATGTTCTGCCGTCCGGTGTATAGCGGTGTTGTCAGTGGAACAAGGGACCGACTTTGTCCGCTCCGATTCAGCGTTTTTTTGCAGGAGCGCCAAGCTTCAGCTGGCGGAATGCGGTTTTCAAGCGAACACCTGCCGCCTCCAACTTCGCCTGCTGAGAATACAAAGGCAGACGACACGGTACGCCACGCCTGAAGTAGGCAGTTGCTTCACGCACTGTTTCCCGGCGTTGACAGGGGAGGGTTTTCTGGTGGGATCAGCGGGCGTGGCCACCATCCAAACCGTTTGCGTCTATTGCTCCTCCAGCGAACGCCTTGACCGGCATTTCCGGGAGGCCGCCCGTTTGTTGGGGCGGGAACTGGCGCGGCGGGAACTGGGGCTGGTTTACGGCGGCGGCAGCGTGGGGTTGATGGGCGAGGTGGCGCGGGAGGCCCAGGCCGGCGGCGCCCGCGTGACCGGGGTCATCCCCGAGTTCATGAAAGAGCGCGAGCTGGCCTACGAGGCGGCCGATGAGTTGATCATCACCGACACCATGCGGGAGCGCAAACAGCGGATGGAGGAATTGGCCGACGCGTTTTTGGTGCTGCCGGGCGGTTTCGGCACGTTGGAAGAAGTGATCGAAATCATCACCCTCAAACAATTGGAACGGCACGCCAAACCGATCGTGTTTCTCAACCAGGCCGGTTTCTACGACCCGCTTTTCGCGTTCTTCGAACGGTTGTTCGACGGCAAATTCGCCCGCGAAAGTTACCGCGCCCTCTACCACGCGGCGGAACAAGTCGAAGAGGCGCTGAGCTATTTGGAAAAATACCGCGAACCCGAACCGGGGGAGCCGTGGTTCCGCGTTTCGTGAGGCGCTGGTGAAAATCGTCACGGGTTCCTCCGGAAAACGTTGTCAGCCCGCGCGAGGCGGTTTTTGATAAGAATGCGGGCCGTTAGCGCGGAAGGGGTTTCGGCGGGCGGCCCGCGATTGCAACCGATTCAAGTCATGCCAGCCAAACCGTTTCATTACCAAAAGCCGTTTCCCCTCGGGGAGGACACCACCGAATACCGCCTGGTGACCAAGGACCACGTCCGCGTGTCGGAGTTCAAGGGGGAGCCGATCCTCGAAGTCGATCCGGAGGGGCTGGCCTTGCTGGCCAACGAGGCGACCAAAGACATCTCTTTCATGCTGCGCACGTCCCACCTGGAGCAGGTGGCGGCCATTCTCAAGGACCCGGAGGCGACCGACAACGACCGCTACGTCGCCCTCGCCATGTTGCGCAACGCCGAGATTTCCTCGCGCGGGATTCTCCCGTTTTGCCAGGACACCGGCACCGCCACGGTGGTGGCCAAGAAAGGCCAGCGGGTCTGGACCGGCGGCGGCGATGAGGAAGCAATCAGCCGGGGGATTTACAAAACCTACGCCGAGGAAAACCTGCGCTACTCGCAGACCGTGCCCCTCGACATGTACAAGGAGGTGAACTCCGGCACCAACCTGCCGGCCCAGATCGACATTTACGCCACCGACGGGATGGAATACGGGTTTCTTTTCGTGGCCAAGGGGGGCGGTTCGGCCAACAAAACCTTCCTCTATCAGGAAACCAAGGCGTTGCTCAATCCCGCCAGCCTGGAAAAGTTCATGGTTGAGAAAATGCGCTCCCTCGGCACCGCCGCCTGTCCGCCCTACCACCTCGCTTTCGTCATCGGCGGCACCTCGGCGGAGGCCAACTTGAAAACGGTGAAACTCGCCTCCGCCCGTTACCTTGATGCTCTCCCGACCACTGGAAACGAGCACGGGCGGGCCTTCCGCGACGTCGAGCTGGAGAAGAAGGTGCTCGAACTCTCCCGCAAAATCGGCATCGGGGCGCAGTTTGGCGGCAAATATTACGCTCTCGACGTGCGCGTTATCCGGCTTCCCCGTCACGGCGCCTCCTGTCCGGTCGGGGTCGGGGTTTCCTGCTCGGCCGACCGCAACGCCAAGGCCAAAATCACCAAAGACGGCATCTGGATGGAAAAACTGGAGACCGATCCCGCCCGTTTCATTCCGGAAGGCGAGGACCTCAAAAAGCGGGCCGGTTCGGTGAAGATCGACCTGCGCTGTCCGATGCCGGAGATTCTGGAAGAGTTGGGCAAATACCCGATCACCACCCAGGTTTCATTGAACGGCACCATCATCGTGGCCCGCGACATCGCCCACGCCAAGCTGAAGGAACGCCTCGACAACGGGGAAGGGTTGCCCGACTACATCAAGGACCACCCGGTTTATTACGCCGGCCCGGCCAAAACCCCCGAGGGCATGCCCTCCGGTTCTTTCGGGCCGACCACCGCCGGGCGGATGGATTCCTACGTGGACCTTTTCCAATCGCACGGCGGCTCGATGGTCATGCTGGCCAAAGGCAACCGCAGCCAAGCGGTCACCGATTCCTGCAAAAAGCACGGCGGGTTTTACCTCGGCTCCATCGGCGGTCCGGCGGCGCTGTTGGCGCAAAACCACATCCGCAAGGTGGAACTGCTGGAGTACCCGGAACTCGGGATGGAGGCGGTCTATAAAATCGAAGTGGAGGACTTCCCGGCCTTCATCCTCGTTGACAACAAAGGCAACGATTTCTTCCGCCAAATCAACGACTGCCCGATTGGCTGATGAACTGGCGAGGCCGGGCAGGACCGGTCGGATCTGGCTGATTCGTCCGATAGGGGAGATCGTGCCCGGTATGCCCTCTACGAACCGAAGCTGGAGCACGAAGACCCTGCGGTGGTGGCAAACACGCTGCTCTGCCTGATCATTATGTGACGCGCGGGGCGCTCAGAACAGTTCCAGTTGGGTGGTTTTCGCCTTGGGGATGTCGGGGAGGCGGGTGAGGGATTTCAGGGTTTCGAGGGTGTCGGCTTCAGCCGCGGGTTTGTCTTCGCGCCAGCGGAGGATGCGGGGGAAACGGACGGCCACCCCGGCCCGGTGACGGGTCGAGCGGGCTATGTGTTCGAAACCGATTTCGAAAACCAACTCCGGCGCCACCGTCCGCACCGGGCCGTGCCGGGCCGTGGTGTGGGTTTTGACAAAACGGTCCACCCGCCGGATTTCTTCGTCGGTCAGCCCGGAATAGGCTTTGGCAAACGGCACCAAGGCCCCATCGGACCAGACCGCGAAGGTGTGGTCGGTGTGCAGGGTGGATCGGCGGCCGTGGCCGGGCTGGGATTGCACCAGCACCGCATCGACCGAAAACGGGTCCACCTTCCATTTCCACCATATCCCGCGCGGTCTTCCGGCCGGGTAGGGGGCGTCCCTTTTTTTGATCATCAATCCCTCGGCAAGGCGGTCGCGCGATTCGTCGCGGAGGGCAGCCAATTCCTCCCAGGTTTGAAACGGCACCTCTTCCGACAACCGCAGCAGGGGGGCTCCGCCGCGCCGGGGGGCAAAGGCTGCGACCGCGTGTTCCAATCGTTCCCGACGCCGGTCGAGCGGTTCGCCGCGAAAGTCCCGCCCTTCCCATTCGAGCAGGTCGTAGGCGGTGAACACAACCGGCGCTTCACGCAGCAGCCGGGTGGTGAGAGCCTTGCGGCCAATGCGGGTTTGCAGCACGGAAAAGCCGAGCGGGCGACCGTCGCGCCACGGGAGAATTTCGCCATCCATGACCGTGCCGTCGGGGAGGCAGCCGGCCAGTTGCAGGAGTTCGGGAAAGCGGTCGCCCACCGGTTCTTCGCCCCGCGACCAGAGGAAGAGGTCGCCGCCGCGTTTGATCAATTGGCCGCGGATGCCGTCCCACTTCCATTCGGCCAGCCATTCGGCGGGCGTTCCGAGGGTGTCCGCCGGGTTTCCGGTGAACGGGTGGGCGAGGCAAAACGGGTAGGGGCGGGCGAGGTCGGCGGCCGGATCCTCTTTCCATAAATTTCCGAAGACGGTTTCGCGCGGATCCCAGTTGCCCATGATCGCGCGGGCCACGCGGTCCGGTTCCATCTCCATGGCCGCGGCCAGGGCGCGGATGACAAGCGCGCGTGAAACCCCGACCCGGAAGCCGCCGGTGATGAGTTTATTGAAAACCAATCGCTCCGCCGCCGGGAGTCCGTCCCATGCCTCGATGATCAGGGCGCGTTGTTCCGATTCGGAGAGACCGCGAAGGTCGTCCAGCCAGCGAAACCATTCGCCGGTCGGTCGGATTTCGGAGGTTTGCGCCGGGGGGAGTAGAAGATGGAGGGTTTCCCCGAGGTCGCCGGCGTGTTGGTAACACTCCTCGAAGAGCCAACCGGGGATGCCGGCGCGGGCGGCGGCCCATTCCCGCAGGCGGGCGGTGGAGACCGGTCGGCGCGGGCGGCGTCCGGTCAACAGGGCGAGGGTCCAGAGTTTTTCCGGGTCGGGAGCGAGTCGGAAAAACCGTTCCAACAAAGCGAGCTTTTCGCCGGTTTTGTTGGTCCGGTCGAGGGCGGCGTGGAGTTCGGCAAAGGTGGTCACGGCCCGGCCTCCGACTCCCCGTTGTCCCCGTCGCCTTCCCCTTGAAAGCGGGTGGCGACCGGCACCGCGTCGAGTCCTTTTTCCTCCCGCAGCCAGCGGGAAAAGGCTTCGGTTTGGCCGTGGGTCACCCAAACCCGTTCCGCGCCGGTGGCGGCGACCGCGTGGTTGAGCCCGTCCCAGTCGGCATGGTCGGAGAGGACAAAGCCGCGGTCGAGGGCGAGACGGCGGCGGTTGCCCCGCACGGTCATCCAACCGGAAACCTGGGCGAGGGAGACGGTGCTCCGGCGGGTCAAGGCATCGGCGGCGGCCGGCGGGGTCACGATCATTTGCCCGCTTTCATTCCCGCGGTTCGCTTTCCGGAAAACGGGAAAATCCGGCGCGTCGGTCCCGTCCGCCCGCAGGCAGTCGTTCATTCGCTGGATCGATTCGTGGACCCAAACCGGTCCGATCCCGCGGTCGAGGCCGCGCAGCACCCGCTGGGCTTTGCCGAGCGAGTAGGCGAGAAGAACCGAGGTTTTCCCGGCCTCCCGGTTTTGGCGCCACCATTCATGGATTTCGGCGAACACCTCCGCCTCGGGCCGCCAGTGGTAGATCGGCAGGCCGAAGGTCGATTCGGTGACGAAAAGGTGGCACCGAACCGGTTCCCAGGCTTCGGAAAGCCCGTCGGGCGTGGTTTTGTAATCACCGGCGGCCACGGCGGTTTCCCCCCGGTGCTCGATGCGGATTTGCACTGAGCCGGGGATGTGGCCCGCCGGGAAAAATGTCACCCGCGCGTCTTGGAGGGTGATGGATTGGCCGCACGGGAGGGTTTGCAGGGAAATCTCCGCTCCGATCCGGGCGCGCAGGACGGAGGCGGACGCGGGATGGGCGAGGTAGGCGCCGTGACCCGCGCGCGCGTGGTCCGCGTGCGCGTGGGTGATGAGCGCTTGATCCACCGGCCGCCACGGGTCGATGTAAAAGTTTCCCGGCGGGCAATACAAACCGTGGTCGGTAAAAGCCAGCAGGCGGCTTTGGGGAGAGACCGGTTTCATGAATCTCCGCCGGAGACCAGCAGCCTGCCGAAATGGCGGAGGTCCACCACGATGGAGAGCAGCATGGCCGGGAGCAGGCCGGCGCGGGCGAACAGCAATCCCGCCGTTGCGGCAAACAACCCGGTGACAAACAAAACCGTTCCCAACTGGTCGAAATGCCCGGCCATGGCCATTTGGCGCAAGGCCACCACCATGCGCGCGGCGGCCACCAGAATCACCGCCAGCCAGACGTTTTTGGTGACTTTGGTCAGCACCCCCATGGCCCCGGCGGTGAAAAAGAGCGTTTGAAATCCCGCTCCCCAGAGCATGCGGTTAAAAGCCGCGGCGGCATCTTCCGGCGGGTCGGCCTCCCAACGCGCCCCGGTGGGTTCGGCCGCCTCGCGGACCAGCAGCGACACCTCCGCCCACCAAATCAGGGCCAGCAAACACCCGCCCGCCGTGACTGCCCAGGCAAGCCCGGTCAGCGTCGCGCGGGCAGGGGGAAACATCCCGGCCATGCCCCCTTCGTGCTGCCAGGCAAAGGCCGCTCCGCTGGCGAGGACCAGGGCGCAAAAAGCGACCAGAATCAGGTTGGGCGACGGCATGCCGAGGTCGGCTTCGAGGATGCGGGGAATCGACAGCATGGTGAAGAGCGCTCCAAACAGGAGCGATCGCCGCAAGTTTTCCTCCGTGAAAAATTCCCGCATGAATCAATGGCCGGCCATTCCGCGAGACTCCGCGAAACCGCTGAAGGGTGCGAACGTTGCACATTTTCCCGCGATAATCGACCCCGGAATGTTCCTTTGGCGGGGCAACGGCGCATGCCGTGGTTTGCACCGTCCCAGGTGACCGGCCCCGGTGCCACCGGGTGGGCAACAAAGCAAGAATTTGCAGAATGTCCGTGACCGCGGGTTGCGCGTGCCGCACTTTTGCCCAAAGTGAAATCATTCTCCACAGAAGGTATTTCAAATGCTCGCCAACGTTTCCCAGTGCAAAGCCCGTAACATTCCGCCCAACCCGGACCTGAAGTTCGTGGAATCCGTCAAGGTGCGTCGGATTCACTCCATCACCGCGTCCGGTTGGAAGCGCTGGGTGCTGGGCGTCTTTTGGTCGCTGATGATCATTAAATGCGCCGGCGCCCACTGGGCCATCGTAAAGTGGGATGTGCCGGTGGGGCCGTTCTGGATTTGGATGCCTTCCATGATGGCGGCTCTCCTTTGCACGTGGGTCTTTGTCTGGCGGGAAAGTTTGGAGGCGCCCGGAGAGACGCCCCCCGCGGCCAGGCGCCGTAGGAACAGGCGCGCCTGACGGGGTTGACCCCCGTCGACCCGTCGACCCGTAACCGGCCGAAAAAATCTTTTTGCGTTTTGGGTCATTATGCGAACGATTCCGCATCGTTTGGCCCTTGAAGGCTTTCTCCTTCGCCCGTAACAAGCCGTGTCTTGAAAGGGTTGCACAGGAGAATTCAAGGTCCGCGCAAAACGCACACACCATGGCTTATGGGCGATCAGACAACCACACATCAAATTGCAGCTCCCTACCTGTTGTTCCTCGGGGACGCCAGGGACGACCTGGCCGCCAAAACGGCCCGGGGAATTTACGAATGGCGGCCCGAACTTTGTATCGGCCAACATCGGTTGCCGGGCTGCGCGACCAAGTTGCCGATCCCGGAAATGACTTATCACGAGGCGGTCGAGGCGGGTGCCAAAACCGTGATCATCGGAACCGCCAGCGCCGGCGGCATGATCGGCATGCACTGGGAGGATGATTTGCTTGAGGCTATCGAGGCCGGCCTGGATTTGGCCAGCGGGTTGCACATGAAGCTTTCGGATGATCCCCGGTTGCGCGCGCGCGCCGAGCACCTTGGCCGCCGCCTGCACGATGTTCGGCATCCGGTCGGCACGGTACCGGTGGGGAAGGGAACCAAGCGCTCCGGCAAACGCCTGCTGACCGTGGGAACCGATTGCTCCCTCGGAAAAATGTTCACCTCGCTCTCCTTGGAACGGGAGATGCACAAACGCGGACTGATGGCGGATTTCCGGGCCACCGGGCAGACCGGTATTTTTATCGCCGGCTGCGGCATTTGCGTGGACGCGGTGGTGGCTGATTTTATTTCCGGTGCGGCGGAGCTGCTTTCTCCGGATAACGAACCCGAGCACTGGGACATCATCGAAGGGCAGGGATCGATCTTTCATCCCTCCTTCGCGGGAGTGAGTCTCGGGTTGTTGCACGGTTCCCAACCGGACGCCATCGTGGTTTGCCACGAACCCGGGCGCTCCCACATGCGGGGCCTGCCGGGGTGGAAACTCCCCTCCATTCAGGATTGCGTTGATCAGAACCTGCGGGCCGCCGCTTTGACCAATCCCAATGTGCGGTGCGTCGGCATCAGCTTAAACACCAAAAAAATGGATAAAAAGGCGGCGCTGGATGAAATCAAGCGGACCGAGGATGATTTCGGGCTCCCCTGCGTGGACCCGTCCGTTACCGGCGTGGGTGCTTTGGTGGACAAACTGCAGACGCTATGAGGAAACTGACCCTGAGCAGGGAAGTCTGGCCGCTCCGGAACGTGTTTGCCATTTCGCGCGGCAGCCGGACCCGGATTGAAGTCGTGGTGGCGGAACTGGAGGGAGAGGGGGTCTCCGCCCGTGGCGAATCCGTTCCTTACGCCCGCTACGGCGAGAGTGTCGATGGCGTGCTGGAGGCCATGGAAGCCGTTCGCGGTGAAATCGAATCGGGCATCGACCGGGCCGGGCTGCGCGACCGCCTTCCCGCCGGGGCCGCCCGCAACGCGTTGGATTGCGCGCTGTGGGACTGGGAGGCCAAAAAAACCGGGAAACGCGTGTGGGAGCTGGCCGGATTGGACGAGCCTCAACCGGTGATCACCGCTTACACGCTGAGCGTGGACACGCCCGAAAAAATGGGCGCGGCGGCCCGCGAGGCGGCCGGGTATCCGCTGCTGAAGATTAAACTGGCAGGTAAAAATGATTTGGAGCGCATGGCCGCCGTCCGCGGGGGAGCGCCCGACAGCCGTTTGATCATCGACGCCAATGAAGCCTGGACCGTGGATGAGTTCGTACGCTTCACTCCGCGCCTGGCCGAGTTGGGGGTGGAAATGATCGAGCAACCGCTGCCCGCCGGCCAGGACGATCCCTTGCGGGATCTGGAGCGTCCGGTCCCCGTCTGCGCCGATGAATCCTGCCATGTGGCCGCCGATGTGGAGAAGCTGCGGGGAGCCTACGATTTTGTGAACATCAAGTTGGACAAAACCGGCGGGCTGACCGAGGCGATTGATCTCGCCCGCGCGGCCCGGGAAGCCGGCTTTCGGGTGATGGTCGGCTGCATGCTGGGAACCTCGCTGGCGATGGCGCCCGGCACGCTCTTGGGATCGTTAGCCGAATTCGTGGATTTGGACGGGCCTTTGCTGCTGGCCAAGGATCGCGAACCCGGCCTGCGGTTCGACGGCGGCCGGGTGTTTCCTCCCGAGCGCTCCCTCTGGGGTTGATGAAGAGACCTCCGGCCTGACTGGATTCCGCGTCCCGGAAAAACCATGACAAAGCCGTGGCGGAGGAAAAATCGGAAAAAAGGGTGTTTACATTCCGGAAAAGCCCGCTTTAGTTTGCAACCCTTCACAAGCCCGGATGGCGGAATTGGCAGACGCGCCAGACTCAAAATCTGGTTCCCGCGAGGGAGTGTCGGTTCGATCCCGACTCTGGGCACCATTTTTGAATATAAATCGTATGAGCCTTCCTCTGTCATCAGGGGAGGGCTCATTTTCCAGTTACATCCGAGTTACACCCTTTTTGCCAAGTAAACCTGACTCCGACTGAACGGTTGTTGCCATTCCAGACCGGCGTCGATGGTGACGAAGACATCCCAAGCTTCTTCGATCACGCCCAACAATTGACCGTTGCAGGGGGGGACCCCGGGTGAGGTTGTTTCACTCCATGGCGACTTCCGGGCCCGGGGGACAGATGTTTTTCACGTAGCGGCGGTGGATCTCGGGAAGCATGTCCAGCACGGTGTCGCGTCCGTGGATGTCCCCCCGGG
>PXDN01000197.1 GCA_003566375.1 Opitutia bacterium | reverse complement strand
GAGGTCTGGCTGGATCACCGTTTCAACAGCCTGCGCAATTGGTATCAACGGCGGCTTCACAACGCCCTCGACACCACCCCGGTTGTCCTGGTGTTCGGAGTAATCGTTCTCGTATCCTGTTATTTCCTTTTCGTCACCAGTCCATCAGAACTGGAACCGCCCGAAGACCAGGGCTTCGTCTTCACCATTGGAGAGGCCGACAGCTTCGCCACCCTCGATTATGTGGAACGGAACACGTCGCAAATCAACCGGATGATCGACGAGATTCCAGAAGTGGATAAAATTTTTATCATCAATGGATTTGGCGGTACGAACACGGTCGGCGCGGGAATCGTGCTGGCCCCGTGGGATCGGCGCGACCGGGGGACTCAGGAGGTCCTGGAAACAGACATCCAACATCGCCTCGACGCTCTCCCGGGATTGAGCGTATTTGCCTTGGTTCCCCCTTCACTTCCCTCTCCCGGTGGAGGCCCCCCGGTCCAGTTTATTGTTGGATCGACACAGCCGTTCGAGGTTATGAACGAGGTGACCGAGCAAATTGTGGAACGCGCCATGGCCAGCGGACGTTTTATCTTTTTGGATACGGATCTCAAGATTGATCGACCGCGGCAAACCGTTCGCATCGACCGGGAGAAAGCGGCTTTGATGGGGGTCGACATGCAACAAATCTCCTCGGATCTGGCCAGCATGATGGCCGGTGGGTTCGTCGGCCGTTTCGCCCTGGACAACAGGTCCTACCGGGTCATTCCCCAGGTTCAACGCGCGGATCGGCTCAATCCGGACCAGCTGACCAACTTCCACACCCGGAACCGCGACGGCGAACGCGTGCCGTTCTCCGCCCTCATCACGTTGGAGGAATCGGTTCAGCCCCAGCAACTGAAACGCTTTCAGCAGTTGAACGCGGTGACGATTTCCGGAGTTCCGCGCCCCGGCGTGCCGCTGGGCGAAGCGCTTGCGGTTTTGGAGGAGATAGCCTCCCAGGTAATGCCGGCGGAGTTTTCGGTCGATTACTCCGGACAATCCCGCCAATACATGACCGAGGGGCAAGGGCTGATAATCACCTTTTTCTTCGCTCTCCTCGTTATTTTCCTGGTGCTGGCGGCCCAATTCGAATCGTTTCGCAACGCGTTTATCATGCTCGTGACGGTGCCAATGAGCGTCTGCGGGGCGATGATCTTCGTCAGTCTCGGTTTCACCTCGCTAAACATCTACACCCAAGTCGGTCTGCTAACCCTGATCGGCCTGATCACCAAGCACGGCATTCTCATCGTGGAATTCGCCAACAAACTCCAGGAGGAAGGCCGTTCCAAGCGCGAGGCCATTGAAGAAGCGACCTCGATTCGTCTGCGTCCCATTCTCATGACCACCGCCGCGACCGTATTGGCGATGGTTCCGCTGCTCATCGCGGACGGTCCCGGAGCCGGCTCGCGTTATGCCATGGGACTGATCATTGCCAGCGGGATGACCATCGGAACCGCCTTCACCCTCTTCGTGGTCCCTGCCGTCTACCTCTTCATGGCCAGCGACCGGCAGAAGATAGCGGTGACCTAACCCGGCCAGGCGGAAAACGCCAAATCACCCACTGACGAGGAAGATCATGTATTCCATCTCTTGGAGGGGCGGTTTTGACTCGGCTTAACTTGTCGAATGCCTCTGCCGTCTGTTGGCAAACACGTGGCCCGTTCTCCGGGTGGCTCCGCTGGCGGGCGATTGGGCAGAGCGGTTTTTCTGTTGGTTCCCGGACTGGATGGTTGTGCCGAACCGCCGTTGCCGGGATCATCGAGCAAGGCTCGATGCCACGGGAAGAATTGGCCTTTTATGCCGGCGGCGATACCTTTGGCATGCACCGCATCAAAGGAAGAAAGATGTCATGTCTGACTTTTGACATCTTTCTCAGCAGAAGTCAGGACATGGTTCGGTCACTGGTGGACACCGATGGAAACGGATCCATGGGTGCTTAAGGAAATGACGGCATCCATCCTGGGTGCAGGCACCCTATTTATCCGGGTGAATCAGGGTTGATCATCGATTGAACCGCCGGAACCAGGGTTCAGCGGCAAATCCGGGTGGCCGGGGTGATAGCGGCGGATGAGCTTGGCTTGGATTTGTTCTTCG
The DNA here is from genome assembly GCA_003566375.1 of Opitutia bacterium. Classification (GTDB taxonomy): domain Bacteria; phylum Verrucomicrobiota; class Verrucomicrobiia; order Opitutales; family T3Sed10-336; genus T3Sed10-336. Next base: position 2,428 of record PXDN01000197.1, on the reverse strand, counting down.
GTAAAGGCCACCTCTTTCATTTCGTTGGCCGCGAACAGGGCGGCCTGATCCGTGTGGTGCGGGGAATCCTCCCGGTTGCTTTGGCCATAAGCCAGGATTGACCGGGCGCGGGGCGGATCGGAAAATTCCACCGCCAGCACCCAGCAATCCCCGCGGATCACCCTGCGCTTGCCGTCGTCATCCCCGCGGAACCCGAAAATGCGGAAGGCTCCCAGTTCCCCCGTGGCACCGCCCACCGGCAGGTCCAGGTCCCCGATGCGGACGCGGTGAACATCGCCCCAGGCCACGTCCCAGGAGCCGAATTGTTCCTTGGTTTGCGCAACCGCGTCGGCAAAAGCGCGGGCGGCCGCCTCCGGGTTCCCCAACCCGCGGGGTGTGTTGACCGGATCCTCTTCCGTCCAATTCCGGGCAAACCAATGGCCGGAACCGCCGGCCGCGGTCTTGTAGAGATCCCACCACTCGGCAAACAAAACCGCTCCCCGGCTCTCCCGCGCGACGGTGTTGTCCCAGCTTTCCAGCAAATCCGCGGCGGCCGCCACTTCAGGGTCGGGCGCGCCTTCGCGGACCGCCGCCAACAGGTCAGCCTTGGCCCGGTCGGCCAGTAAAATCCGCATGGAATGCTTCAACCGCACATTATCCTCCAGGCTGAACCGTTCGTCGTTGTGCAACAGCTCAATGCCGTGCTGACTTCGCAGGCGCAGGCGCGGCCGCTCCACATTCGGGGGAAAGTCGTCCGCGTCGAGAACCTGGTGCATGTTGGTGTAGTGCGGCGAGTCGTTTTCGTTGCGCAAGTATCCGCCTTTTGGATTCAGAAGCTGCGGCAGATTTTCAAAAGGAACCAGCCGGGTCCACACCTCATCCGACCCGGAGGCGCGAAAGGCGGTGCGGTCGTCTCCGGGAGGGTGCGGCAGGTCCGGCAAGGCGGCGTTCCAGACATAAAAAATATTGTCGTCCCGGTCGGCGTAATGAAAATTCGAGCTGGGCCGCGCGCGCAGGCGCATCGCGTCAAGCCACTCATCCAAGTTGGCGGCCCGCATCATGGCGAGCCACTGCTCCCCCATCCGGTATTGGCCGTGATGGGCGTCGCGGATTACATAAACCCGCTCCCCGTCCTCGTGGATCACCGGTCCGAGCGGCGTGTGCCGGCTTTCACGGATGTCCTCCCCTTCACCGTCGCCATCGCGATAGCGCAGCATCAGGGTTCGGGTGGTGATGGGCAAGGTTCCTCCGTCAAACAGGACATGGTCGGGAGAATCCGGCGCGGTTTCCAAAACGTAAAATTCATGGCCGCGCACATCGTTGTTGGTGGTGGACCACCCGAGATGGCGGTTGAACCCGCCGATGATACCAAACGACCCACCGATGCGGAAATCGCCGTAGAAATCGAGAACGCCCGGAACCGTGATGTGCGCTTCGTAATAACCGGCGGTCCACATGAGGTGGGGATTGCGCATGAGGATGGCGTGGCCGGAGGTGGTCCGGCTGCCGTTGAGCGCCCACGTGTTGGAGCCGTCATCCGGGTGTGGAGCGGCGTCATCGGGATCGGTTTCATCCACGCCGCCGCTTTGCAACCGCCGGACGAACCGGCTGGCCACCGCCGCGGAATACCAACCGATGTCCCTCGCGGCCACGTCGTGCCCGGTGAAATACGGTTCGGCCCACGCGGGCACGTCATCCGGGTTGCGGCGGATGTAATGGTTCACGCCGTCGGCAAACCCCTCCAACACCGCCCGCACCTCGGTCGGGACATGGTGGTAGGTCTCCACCGCATGGGTGTAGCGCTCCCGGTTGCGCGCGTCGGTGTTCAATTGACGGCGCCCCTCGATCCTGGCAAGCTCGCCGCGGGCGCTCACCAAGCCACGGATGACCTGGTCGCCATAATCCTCGACTTGGACATAACCCATGCCGAAACCGGCCGCGCGCAGGTTTTCGGCCTTGATGTGAACCACGCCGTAATCGGTCCGCCGGATTTCCACCTGGCGGGCCGTCTCTTCGGCCTCAGGCGACGGGCGGTGCGCGCGGGGAGGAATGGCGCCCGGCATGGCGGCGGTGAGGGAAGCCGCGGCGGCGGTGAAAGAAATGATCACCACGACCGCAACCCTGCGCGGGAGGCGGACCGGGGAAAACCCAAAAAGGACGCGTGTTTGCACAAAATTCTTTTGGTTCAAAGCAGGCTAACCGGAAAGCAAAAAAATCACGCTCAGAAGGTTTCTCACTTCGACAAGGCCGCGGCAAACGAGTCATCGAGCAAGGCTCGATGCCACATTTCAGCGCAAGGCTCGATGCAACCTTGTTTCGTGGCATTCCGGCCTTGCCGGATGATCCCGGAGCCCGCGACGTAAGTTCGAAAAGGGGTTGCAGCCCCCAAAAGTTGCTTTCAAGACCCCTCTCAGGCGGGTGGTAACACCTGTCCGTCGGCCAGAAGTTG
>PXDN01000181.1 GCA_003566375.1 Opitutia bacterium | reverse complement strand
CGAATCCGGCAAAACAACTTGAAACGGTCGGCTTTTTTCACGGTGTGGCGGCCACTTGGCCAAAGATTATTGCTCTTTATGGCAAGATTGCCGCCCGGCTGTCAACCGGGTAGACGGACATCCGGCCGTTTCAGAATTATTTTATGACTCACCCCCGCCCCGGGATCCGCGGTAAGTTTTCCGCTCCGGAAAATGCTTTTGACAAAGGCGCGGCGCGGGAGATGCTGGGGTCATTCAACCGGGGGCTCACCCAACAATTCCGCAATGGCTAACTTTTTAGGCGTTTTTTCCAACGACATCGGCATCGACCTCGGCACGGCCAACACCTTGGTTTACCTGAAGGACAAGGGCATCGTGCTGCGCGAACCCAGCGTGGTGGCCATCCACTCCACCACCCGCAAGGTCATGGCGGTCGGGTCCGACGCCAAACGCATGCTCGGCCGCACACCGGGCAACATCACCGCCATCCGCCCGATGAAAGACGGCGTGATCGCCGATTTCGACATTACCGAGGCGATGTTGCGCTATTTCATCAAAAAGGTGAATTCCAACATGATTATCCCGCCCCGCGTGGTGGTGGCGATTCCCTCCGGGATCACCGAGGTCGAGAAGCGGGCGGTGCGCGAATCGGCCATTCACGCGGGGGCGCGCGATGTCTTTTTGCTGGAGGAACCGATGGCGGCGGCCATCGGGGTCGGCCTGCCGGTCGATGAACCGGCCGCCAACATGATCGTGGACATCGGCGGCGGCACCACCGAGGTGGCCATCATCTCCCTTTCCGGGGTGGTTTTTTCCAAAAGCATCCGGGTCGGCGGCGACGAGATCGACGCCGCCATCATCAATTACATGAAGCGGGCCTACAACCTCATGATCGGCGAACGCACGTCGGAGGAGATCAAAATCCGCCTCGGCTCGGCCGCCCAGTTGGAGGAGGAATTGACCTTGGAGGTCAAGGGCCGCGATTCGGTCGCCGGTTTGCCCAAGACCCTGCACATCACTTCGCAGGAAATCCGCGAGGCGCTGGCCGACACGGTTAACGCCATCGTCGAGTTGGTGCGCAACGCCCTTGAGCGTTGCCCCCCGGAATTATCGGCCGATTTGGTGGACCGGGGTTTTGTGCTGGCCGGCGGGGGAGCGCTCCTGCGCAGCCTCGACCGCCTGCTCAGCGACGCCACCGGCCTGCCGGTCATTATTGCCGACGATCCGCTCAGCGCGGTGGCGAACGGCACCGGGATGGTCTTGGAAAACCTGAATTTCGTGCTCGATCACGTCAGCACCACCTCGAAGGTGTGATCCCGCCTTGGCCGCCGGAAGCCCGCATCCCGATCCCGACGGGGAAACCCCGTGTTCCGGTCAACCCGTTTCCCGGAGGTCCGGCGCCCGCCCGGGCCGTTTTACGCCGTGATCCCGTTTTTCCGGAATTTTGTTCAGGCCAAGCCGTTCGCGATGCTCGGTGTTCTGTTGTTGGGGTGGCTGCTGGTTCCTCCGGTGGTGAAATCGTGGCTGAAAATCAGTTTCTTTGAAATGCAGGCCCCCTCCATGGCGGCGGTTTCCCATGTGCGGGATGTGCAGGATTACTGGGCCATGCGGACCAAGGGGAAAAACGAATTGATCGAAGCCGCCCGCGATCTCGCCCGTCTCAACGCCGCCTATGAGGTGCGCCTGCATGCCGAGGGCATGTTGCGAAGCGAAATCGAGCGGTTGGAACAGTTGTTCAATCTGCAACCGTATCCCGAATTTCATTACGAAACCGCCCGCGTGGCCCGCCGCGATATCAACGGCTGGTGGCAGCGGGTGGTCATTCGCAAAGGTTCAATTCACGGCATCCGCGAGGGGTTGCCGGTGATTTTTGTCGGCGGGGTGGCCGGGCGGGTGCGGGAGGTGTACACTCATACGGCGGTGGTCGATTTGGTGTCGAGCCCGACGGTGCGGCTCTCGGCCGTGCTGGCCGGGGACGAGCGCCCGGTAAGTTATCAGGGCGGGCTCAATCCCGCGTTTCGTCCGCCGAGCGGCCGGGTTGAGTTTGTCCCCACCGATCTGCGGGTGTCGGAGGAGTCGCCCGGGGTGTTGCTGACCAGCGGGCTTGGCGGCGTGTTCCCGCCCGGCCTGCGCATCGGGGAGGTGCCGGAGCTGGCGCCGGGTGACGAGGGTTTGTTTCAAGCCGGGCGGGTCCGCCTCGATCCGCGCCTCAACAGTTTGAAGGAGGTTACGGTGCTGATACCGCTGCGGGAACCGGAATCATGAATTTCGATTTGCGCTGGGTTTTGGTGGTGTTGCTGAATCTGTTGTTCATCCTGATGGCGGCGGAGTTGAATCATTATCTAGCGCCGCTCTCCTTCAGTCTCTTTTTTGGCGGCTTGCTGCTGGCCTTTCCTATCCTTCGCCTCGATCCGCGCGGGGGATTCCTGTGCACCGCCTTGACCGCTTTTTTTCTCGAAGCGGTCTCGCCTCTGCCGACCGGTCTGTTATTTTGGACCATGATGTTCGCGCACGCGGTTTTTTTCAGCTTTCGGGGACGCTTTGCCCGCGAGACGGTGCGGGCCGGGGTGCTCTGCGCGGTGGTGCTGAACGTCGCGGTGATGGCCGTGCTTTGGGTGGTTTTTTTATCCTCCGCGGTGGATCCGGGAATTTACCTGCGGAGGGGGTTGTTGGAGGCAGCCGCCTCGGCGGCGGCGGTGGCCGTGGCCGCGCCTTGGTTTTTGGCGTTGCAAAAAGCGGCCCTGCTGCGGGCGGGGATCAATTTGGAGGCCGAGCAACGGCGGGCGCGATGAGCGTGATTGAACGCCATCGTAACTTCAACCCGCGGGTGCACCTGTTTTACTGGGTGGTCGGTTTGCTGGTGGCGGTTTTGTTCGGGGGATTGTTCTACCGGCAGATCATCGAGCACCATGTTTACCACGAGCGGGAGCAACGGCAAAATTTGCGGAGGGTCTTGTTGCCGGGACCGCGGGGCAACATTTTCGACCGCGAGGGGCGGTTGTTGGTGGCCAACCAGCCGCGTTACAGCGCGGTCCTCTACCTTGCGGAACTGCGGCGGGATTTTCGGCGGGAGGAGGTGCGGCTGGTGCGGGAATACCGCCGCGAGGGCATTCCGGTGCGGGGAGTCTCCGCCCTCGCCCGCGCCAACGTGGTGCGGGAATACCTCGATCAAGTAAACCTTGTCACCGGCCGCTCGGGAGCCATCGACCCGGATGAGCTGCAGCGCCATTTTCACCAGCGGCTTCTGCTTCCGTATCCACTGATTACCGACTTGGAGGAGGACGAAGTGGCCCGCCTGCTGGAACAGATCCCGGTCGATTCGAAAATTCAAATCACCAGCGCCAGCGTGCGCCATTATCCCCACGGCCCCCTGGCCGCCCATGTGCTCGGCTATGTTTCCCGAAGCGATGATTTGCCCGAAACCGACTTGGCCGGCGAAAGCCTGATGACCTTCCATGTCTCCGGCAGCAGCGGCCGCTCGGGGCTGGAGCGGCAGTTTGACGAAATCCTGCGCGGGCGCACCGGCGGGGAAATCTGGGTGGTGGATCCCAGCGGTTTCCGCTACGGCGAGCCGATCGAGCGTCTCTCCCCGGTGATCGGGCGCGATTTGACCACCAGTTTGGACATCGACTTGCAGCGCCGGGCCGAGCGCAACCTGGACGGGCATGTCGGCGCGGTGGCGGTGGTGGATGTGTTGACCGGCGAAATTCTGGCCCTGGCCAGTCAACCCGGTTACGACCTGAACGACTTGACCCCCTTTATTCCGACCACCGTTTTCCAGCGCGTGCAGGAGGAGGGCGGTTGGCTGAACCGGGGCTTGCAGGGACTCTATCCTCCCGGTTCCACTTTCAAGCTCGTCACCGCGCTGGCGGCGTTGCGGGAGGGGCGGATCACGCCCGAGACCACCTCTTATTGCGCGGGCGGTTTTCAAGTGGCCGGCCGGTATTTCCCCTGTCACGCCCGCCATGGCCATGGCACGGTGGATTTGGTCGAATCCCTGCGGGTCAGTTGCAACGTTTTTTATTACGAACATGGCTTGGAAACCGGCATCCGCTCCATCAGTGCGGAGGCTCGCCGCCGGGGCCTCCATGAGCCGACCGGAGTGGAGTTGCCGTTCGAGCCCCGCAATATGATTGTGCCGGATCCGGATTGGAAACGCCGGGCGCGAAACGAATCCTGGTTTCCCGGCGACACCGCGAATGTCTCCATCGGCCAGGGCGACCTGCGGGTAACCCCGTTGCAAATGGCCGCCTTCACCGCTTCGCTGGCGCGCGGGGAAACCCGGACCGTGCTGAGCATTTTGAAACAACCGCCGGGAATCGTGCCCGATCACCGTGGCCTCGGGGCCGAGCCGACGGGTTTGCCGGATGAATATGCGCGCGCCCTGATCGAGGGGATGGAGAGAGCGGTGGAGGAGGGGACCGCCCGCTTCGCGCGGTTGCCCGGCGAGCGGGTGGCGGGCAAAACCGGCACCGCCCAGGTGCAAACCCCCCGGGGGACGTTGCACCTTGCCTGGTTTATCGGTTTCGCCCCGGTGGACAATCCGCGGGTGGCGGTCTGTGTT
>PXDN01000045.1 GCA_003566375.1 Opitutia bacterium | reverse complement strand
TACGCTTTCCCGCCCATGCGTTCGCCCATTTTGGCGTAGGTTTCCATGCCTTCGGCGGCGCGGGCAACCAAGTCGTCGTCGAGACGGAGTTTTCCGTTTTCAAACAGCAACACCACGCACGATCCGCCAAAGCGGAAATATCCTTTTTCCGCTCCCTTGCGCACGGGCTCCCCCGCACGATAGGTGCTCACCAATCCGCCCACGCAGGTCGCTCCGATCTCGGCGTAAACCACCGTGCCGAAAACCGGGGATTCCAGCAGACAAAAGGCCCGTTTGTTTTCCCAAAGGTAGCGGGCGTTGCGGCGCAGGGCGACCGGGCTCACTGAATGAAGCCAGCCGTTGATCAGGCGGTTTTCACCCGGCACCCCGGCGCAGGGAAAATGATAGCGGTGGTAATCGACCGGACAGAGCCGCGACATCACCAGCGACCCGGCGCGATAACGTTCGGCCAGTTCCCCGTCGCCGAGAAAGGCGGCCACATCAAACCGCTGTCCTTTCACCCAAAAATCATTCAACCGGGATAAGTCCTGACAAACCCAGTGCCGTCCGTCGGCCGGAAAGACGGCGGTGGTTTGCCCCGGGTCCACCGGGCGGGCCTCCGGCTTGAGTTTGCGGTAAAAAAACTCATTGAAGGTGCGGAAGGATTCCGGGGAATCGGCGAATTCGGACGGATCGAGACCGTATTGTTCGATGAACGGCAAAATCCGTTTCCGGCTGGACGGCCGGTCCATCAGCCAGCCGTAAAATTTCGAGAAAAGCGGGCGGCGGACCAACAGGGCGAGGGCCAGGCGACCGGGCCCCGTTTCGTAAATCCACCGCAGGGAGCGTTCGCCATAAACCTTCTCCTCCTCCACCCGCCCGCGGGTGCGGTGATAATAACGGATGGGTTCCCCGGTCTTCACTTCGTTCACTCCAGTCGTTTCCGCCCGCTTCACAGCGCGGCCAGCAGGCGGTCGATTTCGTCCCGCTTGGCCTGGAGGGTTTCCAGCTGCCGGCGGGCGCCCTCCACCACGCTGGGGGCGGCTTTGTTCAGAAACGCTTGGTTAGACAACCGCTTATCGGTGCCGACAATGTGTTTTTCGACTTCGGCCCGCTCCTTCTCCAAGCGGGCTCGCTCGGCGGCCGGATCGACTTTCTCCCCGGTGTCCAGGTAGAGCGTGCCGAGCGGCGTGACCACGGCGGGCAGCGCCGGTTCGGCGGAGGTCCGCTCCAGCGTGGCGGCCCCGACCAACCGGGCCAGCTTGGACGCGTGCGGCGCGAGGCCTCCCCAGGAAGCGTCGTCAGCCAAAACTTGAAAAACCACGTCCCGCTTTTGGGCGGCACCCTGTTCGGCTTTCAACTGGCGGGCCAGGGTGGCGACTTCCCGGAGCCGCCCGACGCGGTCCGAAGCGGCGGCCTCCACCTCCAGCCCGCGACCGGCCAAGGCCGCGGCCAGGGTTTCGGCGGATTCGAGCCGGGTGTCCTGAAGGAAGCTTTTGTCGTCGCCGTAGCCCAGGAGGTGCCACAGTTCCTCGGTAATGAAGGGCGCGAACGGCTCGAAGAGGAGCAGGAATTGGCGGATAACCAGATCCTGCAGTGCCAACACATGGTCCCGAGCGGTTTCGTCTTGCACGCGGGTTTTGGCCACCTCCACGTACCAATCGCAGAAATCGTTCCAGAAAAATGAATACAGCCGCTGGGTGGCGTTGGCGAATTCAAACTCGGCAAATCCACGCTCCAGCACACGGGTGGTGTCCAACAGAGCGGCGAGAATGGCGTGATCATCATCGTCGCAGCGGGCGGGGTCGATGCGGGACAGGATGGCCTCCGGCGAGCCGTTGTCCGCCATGGGACCGCTCATCTGACGGAAACGGCAGGCGTTCCAAAGCTTGTTGCAAAAGTTTTTCCCGCTTTCGACGCGGGTCTCGTCGAACTTCACGTCCTGCCCCAGCGGGGCGATTTGCAACAGGCCGAAGCGCAGGCCGTCGGCCCCGTAGGTGTGGATCAGGTCGAGCGGGTCGGGGGAGTTGCCGAGGGTTTTCGACATTTTGCGGCCCTGCTTGTCACGCACGATGCCGTTGAAATAGACATGGCGGAACGGCACCCGGCGTTCCATCGGCAAATCCGGGGAGGTGAACTCCAGCCCGGCCATGATCATGCGGGCAACCCAGAAAAAGATGATGTCGGCCCCGGTAGCCAGGGTGGTGGTCGGATAAAAGGTGTCGAACCCGTCCCGCTCTTGCGCCCCGGCGTCGGGCCAACCAAGCGTGGCCAGCGGCCAAAGCCAGGAGGAGGCCCAGGTGTCTAGCACGTCTTCCTCCCGTTCCCAGTTTTCCGGATCGGGGGGACCGTCGAGAGAGACATGGATTTTCGACGGATCGCGCAGGTCCGCCTCGGTCAGGCTGTCCCGCTCCAGGCCTTTGGCATACCAAACGGGGATGCGGTGCCCCCACCAGAGCTGGCGGCTCACGCACCAATCCTGAATGTTATCGAGCCAGTTGAGATAGACCTTGCTCCAGCGGTCGGGGTGCATCTTGACGATGCCGTCGCGCACCACCTGTTTGGCCTCCTCGACCTTCGGGTAGCGCAGCCACCATTGCCAAGTGAGCCGGGGCTCGATCGGCACGCCCGCCCGCTGGGAGTGCCCGACGTTGTTTTCATACGGCTTCTCCTCCAGCAACGCGCCGCTCTCCCGCAGCACCTCGGCGGCGCGCTTGCGCCCCGCGAAACGGTCGAGTCCGGCGAGTTCGGGCCCCGCGATGTCGTTGAGGATTCCGTTTGATTCCAGGCAGTCGAGCACCGGCAGGTCGTGGCGCTGGCCGATTTCAAAGTCCACGCGGTCATGCGCCGGGGTAACCTTGAGGGCGCCGCCGCCGAATTCCATGTCCACCGCACGGTCGCCGATGATTGGAATCCCCGCCCGTTCGCCGAGCGGCCGCCAGACTTGCTTGCCGATCAATTGGGAAAACCGGGGGTCTTCCGGATGCACCGCCACCGCCACGTCGGCCCCGATGGTTTCCGGACGGGTGGTTTCCAACACCACATGGGTGTGCTCCCCGACCGGCTCCACCAGTTCATAGCGGATGCGGTAGATGAACCCTTTGGTCGGCCGCATCTCCACCTCCTCGTCGGAAAGTGCGGTGAGGGAGGCCGGACACCAGTTGACCATGCGCTTGCCCCGGTAAATGTTGCCGGCTTCGAAGAGGCGGACAAACGCCGTCAACACCGACCGGCTGTAGGCCGGGTCCATGGTGAAGTGGGTCCGTTCCCAATCGCAGGAACAGCCAAGCTCGCGCAATTGCCGGAGAATTTTGTCCCCCTTCTCCTCCCGCCAGGCCCAAACCCGTTTGAGAAACTCTTCCCGCCCGAGATCGCGGCGGGTTTTCCCCTCGGTTTCGCGGAGATGTTTTTCCACCATGGTTTGGGTGGCGATGCCGGCGTGGTCGGTGCCGGGGATCCAGCAGGCGGCCTTCCCCTCCAGCCGGGCGCGCCGGATGATCACGTCCTGCAGCGTGTTGTTGAGCACGTGCCCCATGTGGAGGATGCCGGTGACGTTCGGCGGAGGGATGACGATGGAATAGGGCTCTTTCCCCTTCTCCATGCGGCCGGCGAAGCAACCGTTTTCCATCCAGGCGGAATACCAGCGGGCTTCCACGTCGCGCGGATCGTAGGCTTTGGCTATGGTGGTGGACATGACAAAAGGGTTCTGAGTAGGGAGATTCGTCCGGATTGACAAACCCGTTTTTGAACAAAGCCCCGCCCCGCGGACGCCGTTGGTTGCATTCCGCCAAATTAGGGCTTGTCAAGAGGAGGCAACGGTTCAAAAATCCGAATCAGGTTATCGATCCGCACGCTAAAGTTAAGTGAAACAGAAAGACCTGCTTTCCAGCGCCACGGCGTCATGCCGTATCCGAAATTTCGGACCAGCGGATTGGCGAAACCAACAACACTACTGAATGGCAAGACAACCGTATTCGCGAAACTACCGGCGTGATTTCAACCGCGGCCCGCGCAAAAACGAACGCATCCGCAGCCGAGAGGTCCGGGTGATTGGACCCACGGGGGACCAGATCGGGGTCATGGCGACTGACAAAGCCGTCGCCCTGGCCAAAAAAGCCGGCTACGATCTCGTCGAAATCGCCGCCAACGCCACCCCGCCCGTTTGCCGGATTCTCGACTTCGGCAAATACATGTATGAGCAGAGCAAGAAGCAGAAGGATTCGAAGCAATCCAGTGCTTCGCGGCTGAAGGAGACGAAATTCCGGGTCTCCATCGACAAGCATGACTACGACTTCAAGGTGCGGCGGGCGGAGAAATTCGCCATGCGCGGGCACAAGCTCAAATTGACCCTGATGTTCCGGGGCCGCGAGATGGAACACACCGAGCTGGGCTTTGAGACCATCCGGCGTGCCATTGCCGATCTCGGCGGGGTCGCCCATCTCGATTCCGAGCCGCGTCTGGTGGGCCGCAACATCACGGTCACGCTTTCCCCCTTGCCGGCCAATAAGCGGCGTCCCCGTTTTGTGGAGGACGACGACGATGAGGACGACGAGGGTGAGGACGAGCATGACGAGGACGAGCAT
>PXDN01000117.1 GCA_003566375.1 Opitutia bacterium | reverse complement strand
GAGAAAAAATTCCCCGATTTGGAAATCATCACGGCGGCGTTGGACCGTGAATTGAACAGCCGCAAATTCATCCTTCCCGGCCTCGGTGATTTCGGCGACCGTCTCTTCGGAACGAAGTGAGGGAATTTTTTAGATTTTGGATTTGTTATTCTTCGCTGGGCGCTCCGTTGAGGTGTCGCTTCGCTCGGTAGGATTGCGGATTTTGGATTGTGCCGCGTCTGAATCTTCAGCCGTTCGCGATCCCGGAGTCGCCCGTAGAAGATAACCGGGAAGGCAAGAGGGTTCCGCTGGCACGCAAGGCGCGTGAGTCCCTGACGGTTGCGGGAATGGTCAACTTTCGCGTGCGTTGAGAGCTCTCTCCTCCACCCAGGCGTAAAGAACCGGAACGGTGAAGAGGGAGAGCAACACGAAGGCCATTCCGCCGACGCTCGGCAGCGCCATCGGAATCATGATGTCCGATCCCCGTCCGGTGGAGGTGAGGACCGGCAGCAGGGCGAGGATGGTGGTGGCGGTGGTCATCAGGCAGGGGCGCAAGCGGCGCTTGGCGGCCGCGATCACCGCCCCGTGGATTTCTTCCACGGCGCGGTGGCGAATATCCGCAAAGCGTTGTTTCAGGTAGGTGGCCATGACCACGCCGTCATCCACCGCGATACCGAAGAGGGCGAGAAAGCCGACCCAGACGGCCACGCTGAGGTTGACTGTTTGCAATTGAAACAGGTCCCTCATGTTCACGCCAAACAGGGAGAAGTTCAAAAACCATGGTTCAGCGTAGAGATACAGCATGGTGAAGCCGCCGCCCCAGGCGATCAGGACTCCGCTGAACACGATAAAAGGGGTGGAGAGGCGGCGGAACTGCAAATAGAGAATCAGGAGGATGAGGGCGAGGGCGAGCGGAAGAACCACGGCGAGTGTTCTGGCGGCCCGCGCCTGGTGCTCGTAGCCGCCGGCGAAACGCCAGCTCACGCCCGCCGGAATTGTCAAGTCCCCCGACTCCACGGCGGCATGCAGGTAATCCCGCGCGGCCTCCACCACATTGACCTCGGCCAGTCCCGGCTGGCCGCCGAAGGTGACGTAGGCCACCGGAAAAGTGTCTTCCGCGCGGATCATTTGGGGGCCGCGCGCGTAGCGGATTTCGGCAATCTCGCGCAGGGGCACGCGCCCGCCCGCCGGGGTGTCCACCACCACCGTCTCCATCGCCTCAATGGTGTGCCGTAGTTCACGGGGATAGCGCACCCGGATTGGGTAGCGTTCCCGCCCCTCGACTGTCATGCCGACCGTTTGGCCACCGATGGCGGTGGCGATGGTGTTCTGGACATCGGCCATGCGCAGGCCGTGCCGGGCGATGGCGTCGCGGTCGGGGTGGATTTCGAGATACGGTTTGCCGACGACCCGGTCGGCGTTGACGGTGGCGGCCGCCACCTGCGGCACTTCGCGCAAGAGGCGCTCCATTTCCAGCGCCATGCGGTCGAGGGTGTCCAGGTCGGGGCCGCGCAATTTCAGGCCCATGGAGGCGCGCATCCCGGTTTGCAGCATGACGAGCCGGGTTTCGATCGGTTGCAGCGGCGGCGCGGAGGTGGTGCCGGGCAGGCGGGCGGCTTCCGTGATTTCATTCCAGATATCGGACGGGGTGCGAATGTGGTCGCGCCACTGCCGGTAGGGCCGTCCCCGCCGGTCGGGAATCAGATTTCCGTCGTCGTCGCGGATGAAGTCCCCGCTCTCCCGGTCAACCCGGTAGTTGATCCGCCGTCCGCCTTCGTCGGTAATGTATTCGGATTTGTAATGAATGACGCTTTCGATCATGGAGACCGGCGCGGGATCGAGCGCGGTTTCGGCGCGCCCGATTTTGCCGATGACCTGATCGACCTCGGGAACTCCGGCAATGGCCTGGTCCTGATAAGCGAGCACCTCCAGCGCCTCGCCGAGGGAGGCGTGGGGCATGGTGGTCGGCATCCACAGAAACGAACCTTCGTCCAGCTTCGGCATGAACTCCCGGCCGAGTCCCGGAAATTCATGGGCCGCCCAAACCCAGGGCGGGGAGTGGGTCAGCCACTCCTTTTTCCCCCCTGTCAGCGAGAGGGTGGCGGGAGCGAATTGAAACACCCGGTCGAAGCCCAGCCAGACCACGGAACCGAACACCGCCACACCGAGAGGAAGGACCAGAAAGGTTTTTTTGAAGACCAGGGCCAGGCGGAGCAACCGTTCGTAAAAGAGGGCGAACAGTCCCAGCCCGCCCAGCAAGCCGCCCAGCAGCAAAACCAGAAACAGCAGGTTGCGCGTCAATCCGGCCTCCGGCCCCAGCGGCTCCCAAACGGTGGCCAAAATCCAGGTCACGCCGGCGGCGGCCGCAATGGCGGCCGGGAATTTGGTCCATCCCGCCGATTCCAGGTTGATGTAGGTTTCCCGCCACCCGCCGGGCAGCCAAAAAGGCGTGGTCAGGCGGATCAGGGTCAGCAATACCAGCCCCAACCCGGCCACCGCCGCCCAGGTCCAGTTTTGGCCGAGCCCGGCCGCGAAAACCAGCAACCCGGCCAGGCCTCCGAAAAACCACAGGGTGCGGCCGCCGCCGGGGTGGCGGGGTTTGCGGGCGATGGTCAGGTGGATCACCGCCGGGAGAAGAACCAGGGTGATCAGTATCGAGGAGATCAGGACAAAGGTTTTGGTGTAGGCGAGCGGCACGAAGAGTTTCCCTTCCGCACCCGTCATGGTGAACACCGGCAGAAACCCGATCACGGTGGTGGCGATGGCGGTGAGCAGAGCCGGACCCACCTCGGCGGCCCCCTGCAACACCACCCCGGCGCGCGGTTCTTCCGGAGGCGCTTCCCGCAATCTTCGGAGAACGTTTTCGGTTAAAATGATTCCCATGTCCACGATGGTGCCGATGGCGATGGCGATGCCCGCGAGGGCGACCACATTGGCATCCACCCCGGTCACTTTCATCAGCAGGAAGGCGGACAACACCGAGAGCGGCAGCAGGGCGCTGATCATGAGGGCGGCGCGCAGGTGCAGCACCATGATGATGACCACGATCACGGTCACCAAAACCTGTTGCAGCAGCGCGTCGCCGAGGGTGCCGAGGGTTTCGTGGATCAAGGTGGTGCGGTCGTAAAACGGCACGATGGTGACGGTGCTGAGGGTGAGCCATTCCGGCCAGTCGGCGCGGTCGTGGGAACGCAGCCAGGCGAGCCAGCTCTCCTGCTCCGGCACGCCGTCCACCCCGGGCGGTTCGAGTCCGCCGCGGGCGGCGAAATCCCGCACCTCGCCGGATGTGGTCCGCTCCCAGTGGATCAACGCCTTGGAAGGCAGCCCCGGCCGGAGTTCGGCGATTTTTTCATGGACATGGTTGAGGGCGGCCAGCGGGTTGAATCCCTCGCGAACCACCACCACGCCCCCGACCGCTTCCGCTCCGCCGAGGGTGAGGGCGCCCCGGCGCTCGGCGGGGCCGCGGCCAACCGTCGCCACGTCGCGGATACGGATCGGAATGTTGCCGGGAGCGAGCCGCACCACCGCTTTTTCGAGATCCTCCGGGTCGCGGATGAAGCCCGCGCCGCGGATGAAATACTCCACCCGGTTGATTTCAGTGGAGCGGGCGCCGGTGTCGAGATTGCTGTCGCGGACGGCGGCCAGCACCTGCTCCAGGGTGACATCGTGGATCCGCATCTTTTCCGGGTGGACATCCACCTGGTATTCGGCGACGTGCCCGCCGATGGAAGCGACTTCACTGACCCCTTCCGCCGCTTGCAGGCCGAGGCGCACGTGCCAATCCTGCAAGCTCCGCAACTCCTGCAAATCCCACCCGCCGGTCGGGTTGCCCTCCGGGTCGCGGCCTTCCAGCGAGTACCAGAAAATTTGGCCCAGCCCGGTGGCGTCGGGTCCGAGAGCGGGTTGCACCCCCTCGGGGAGGGCGTTGCGGGGGAGGCTGTTGAGGCGTTCCAAAATGCGGGACCGCGACCAATAAAATTCGATGTCGTCCTCGAAGATGACGAAAACGGAGGAAAAGCCGAACATCGATTGGCTGCGCACCTCGCGCACCCCCGGCACGCCGAGCAGGGCGACGGTCAGCGGGTAGGTGACTTGATCCTCCACATCCCGGGGCGAGCGCCCGGCCCATTCGGTGAAGACGATCTGCTGATTCTCTCCCAGATCCGGAATCGCGTCCACCGGCACCGGCGCCCGCGGAAGCCGGTCAATGGACCAGTCAAACGGCGCCACCGCGATGCCCGCGGTCACCAGCACGCCCGCCAGCAGGAAAGCGACCAACTTGTTGGTGAGAAAAAACTCCAGAATTCTGGCAATCATTGGTGGGGTTAATCACCGCGCGGGCGGGGGTCACTGATGAAATTTGCATTCAATCCTCCCGCGCGGTGCCCGGTTGGCCGTTGAGCGTGGCATCGGGCCTTCGCCCGATGATCCTTCTCCCGCGCGCGGCCGGTTGGCCGCTCAAGGTTCGCGGAAGACCGCCTCCCGGTTTTGGCGCGTGAGCACCTCCCACCGGCGCACCGGCAGCGAGCCGGTGAAAAGTCTCCCGTAGGTTTTCACCAGAACGCGGGAGTCGAGGAGGGGGATCACGCCCCGG
>PXDN01000258.1 GCA_003566375.1 Opitutia bacterium | reverse complement strand
GTGGCAACCGGGAGAATATGATTTTTACTTTGAACGCGTTATTACAGGGCTGGATGGCAATACCGTAACGATTGATGCGCCGGTTGTACATGCCATGGAGAAGAAGTACGGCGGTGGAGCGATCTATCAGTATGATGCCCCCGGCCGCGTGCGCGAAGTTGGCGTTGAAAATCTACGCATTTTTTCTGCGTTTGCCGAGCCGGTGGAAGGTCATCCGTTCGGGGATCCCGCGCGTGCTGCGAACCCATCGGAAAATCATGGCTGGCATGCCATTCGGCTGAGCCGGAACACCGAAAATACTTGGGTGCGGAATATTACCGCAAAGTATTTTGGTTGGTCGGTTGTTTCGGCTACCGGAAAGCGCGCAACGATACAGGATTGCGTGAGTCTAGGCCATGCTTCTCGCCGGCAGGGTGGGCGCCGTTATCCTTTTATGATTAGTGGCCAAATGAATCTTGTTCAACGATGTGTGACATACGGTGGCCGACACGAGTTCGTTTCACAGAGACAAACGGCCGGCCCTAACGCATTTGTCGATTGTGTAGGCATAGATTCTCTTCATGCTTCCGGCCCGCATCATCGCTACTCGGTCGGAACCCTGTTTGATAATGTCAAGAGCGAGTTCTACATGGAATCGCGGTTCCGTG
The DNA here is from genome assembly GCA_003566375.1 of Opitutia bacterium. Lineage (GTDB taxonomy): Bacteria > Verrucomicrobiota > Verrucomicrobiia > Opitutales > T3Sed10-336 > T3Sed10-336. The sequence continues at coordinate 3,948 of PXDN01000258.1, read as the reverse complement.
GCAGTTCGGGAACCGGTCATGGCTGGGCAGGAACCCAGACGGTTTTTTATAATTCCATTGCACCACAATTCCGGGTAGGCGCTCCTCCAGGGGGAATTTCCTGGGTGCTTGGATGCGCAGGTGAATACTCTCCGGAAAAGCGGCTATCGCCGGCTAGTCTCTACTATCAGCAGGTTCGTGATCGATTAGGGCCCGACGCTTTGACATATTTGCTATCCCAAGAGCAGGTGAAGGGAGCACTCGGGACTTTTGCATGGGTGGAGTCCGTGGAGTCTCCAGAGTAGCACGCTGAACCGCAGGCACCATCGAAATAGCGCTCGCATCTTTACGTAAACAACCCTTTTATCCATTGGATGCAGCGAGAACCCCAGTCAAAATCGGTGTCGAGTCCTAGGCCATGTTTGCCATGGGGATAGATATGGAGTTCGAAGGGAACGCCTTGCTCCCGTAAGGCTTGTGCAAAAAGTAGGCTGTTTTCCATGGGAACGGCCTGGTCTTCGTATGTATGCCAGAGAAAACAAGGGGACGTCTCCTCGGATACACGTTTTTCGCAGGAGACTTCTTCTATTTGTTCCTGCGTTGGTGTTTTTCCCAAGAGGTTTTGCATGGAGCCTTTGTGGGTATGGCTGGGATTGGATGTGATGACGGGATAACAGAGAATTCCAAAGTCGGGACGGAGGGAGATATTGCTGGCATATTGATGCCAGGCGATCAGCGTGTGTGCAGCAAGGTGTCCACCTGCGGAAGATCCCATGATTCCGATTTTGGCAGGATGTATGCCAAGATCGCTGGCTTGCGTGCGAACGGCGGCAATTGCTGATAGCGCATCTTCCAGCATGGCGGGGTGTCGATGTCCTGCTGAGCCTAGGCGATATTGTACGACGAATGCGTGCATACCTGCTTTGGAAAGAAATTCCGCGTAACCTTGTCCTTCATGTCTTGCCAGACCGCCATATCCGCCGCCGGGGAATATGATTACAGCGATGTCCGTGACGGGGGAACTTGGCTCGTAGTAGGTAATCTCGGGGTTGGGGTTGGTTTGTCCGGAAGGAAGTTCGCCATAGATGATCTTCATGCTGGATTGTCGCGTGGTTTCCTCCGCAAAGCAAATACATATTTAGAGCGGTTTTGCAAAATTCGGACGAGCGTGGGTATGAGAAACCGGTGTGAGCCTATTGCAACACCATCAGAAGTGAGATCCGCCTGTGAACAGGGTAATTATGGTCTGATTTTGCTTTTTATAGGGATCCCAGTTCGTAAATGTACACAAGTGGAAGTTCGCGGGGAGAAAATGCTATTTGGTTCGCGGTGGTTGGAGTACGATCCGTTGCGTACTGCCGAAATCCTTCATGTCCGGTTTTGTCTTGTGAATGTAGTCTTCAATCAGGTTCCAAGCTGATAATCGGTCGATGATGTCGCCAGAATCCAGCAGTTCTATTCTCTCAATATGGTATCGGAAATCGACTCGCACCTTGCCTTCGGTCATCAGGTGCGTGAATGTGGTATGCAATCCAGAGTGATCGCACCCCAGCTTTACCATATATTCGTGTAGCTTATCCTCCAGCGTCATTATCGCTACTTCCGCTGCGCTACGTGCACCGCTGCTGATGTCAAACTTAGAAACGCGAATTTTTATATGATCTGGCTTTTGGGGGTATGTGACCATGTTTGCTCTCGAATGACCAAAAGTGCTGGCGGTATGTATATGTATTCGTTGCAATCGAAGCTAGTATGAATATGCAGGGCAAATCTATCTCTTTCGGGACTTTATCTTTTTGCTATGATGAAACGCAAGGTAAAAATATGCATTGTTTTCGGGCATTTTTTTTCAGAGCGAATTGCGGATCTGCGTTTTGTTGCACCAATCCTCCTGCCGATCCCGACCGGTTGGAGAGCCGGGATGTCGGTGACGGAAACGTTGAGTGGAGAAATTCCACCACAACGCCACACTTTCTTCACCACCGGCATAAAAACCGGTGGGATCGACAAATATAGGCAACAAAACGCAGATATGCCTTTCCGGGCATGTCGTTGGCTTGCGCATGTTGGGGAAGTGTGCAAGTATGACAAAGTTTGTGTTTCCATCGTATGTTCAATAGGGGATAGGGATGACCGGTTGGGTAAAATTCATCATTTTCGTGTCGATCGTTTTCGGACTACAAGCGGGGGCACAAAATGTATATCGTGATTGGAACCGGCGGGTATGTCCCATTCTGGATACACCGTATCGAACGTATCGCGGGATGCATTTTACGCACTATTTGCGAACGGATACCGGGACGGCAGGTTGGGGTGATGGTGTCAGTTTGACGGATATGGGGTTCTGGGGGCGTTTACCCAGTTGGGAGAACAACTACGGAGGAGAGCTGGAGGTTCGAGGCCATATTGATTTGCGAATTTTGGAAGGTATGCGGCGGGGTAGTGGCGTAAACCGGCAACATGGTTTCATGATGTTGCGAGGAAAAGCGATTTGGCATCAAAGATACTGGGGTGGTTTTGGTTTGCAAGCGAGGATGGAGCCAGGGATTTACACGGCCGTAAGTATGCCATCCGGCAATGTTTTGTCTGTGCCGCTGGGCGGGAATCTGGTTCAGGCCATCACGCCGGATTTTGCCGTGTTTGCGGGGATGATGTATTATCCGAATTTTGCGGTTGGACGGGATCCCATTTTGGGTATGGTGTATTCCCGCTATGATGAGGTCATGGTGCAGCTTGGCTATCCAGAAACGCGACTCACGATGCGTCCCTATGGTGGGCGTCTGCAATTTGGCATGGGGGCCGAGTTTACAAGGTGGTTGGATTATCGGTTGGGGCGTAATGATGATCGCCGGCGGATACGATTTCGCGAAAACCAATATTATGGCGAGTTGTCCTGGGATACGCGTGGATTTACGCAAGTGGATCTGCGAGCTGGTTACACCTTTCGACGCAGAGCCATATTTTCTGATGGTCCCAAGGTTGCTTTTGACGACACGCCTTTTGTCTCGCTTGGTTTTCGTGCATTATTTTAGCGGTGACGTGTTTTGTAGGAGAATGCGAGCATGAAACGGGTTTTGGTATATATGTTGGTGTTGATCTGTATGTCTGCACCACTGCTTTATGCCCAACATGAGTTTGGGGCAAGTTTGCATTACTGGACCGTACTTGATGATCTTGATGCTGCGGATTTTGATGACTCGGGGATATCGTATTATTTTAACTATCGGTATCGCTTTTATGGTCCGCTTCGCGTAGAGCTGGGTCTGGAACGCTTGCCTGATCGATTTGGAGAAGGGGTGTATGCACCACAGGGCTTTCTGATTTTGGGAAATCAAATATATGTCGGTGCTGGCCTTGGTGCCGCCTATACCGATGGGTCTTTTTCGGATGAACCGTTCTATACGTTCAAAGCTGGTATTTCTTTGCCTTTGCCTTTCTGGTTGCGGTTTGATGTATCGGCACAATACCGATTTAATGATTTTGCCGACTTGCGAGATGAAGAGCGAAGCATAGGTACAGATACGATATTTCTTGGTGGAGGGTTGCGCTTGACCTTATAAATGAGGTTCTGTTGTGTTTTTGGGGATAATGGGCGAGAGTTATGAAAATATTTAATACGATGACACGGTCGCTGGAAGAGCTTGTGCCGCTAGAGAATGGACACGTTCGTATGTATACATGTGGTCCGACCGTCTACAATGCAGCACATATCGGCAATTTTCGAACCTATGTGTTCGAGGACTTGTTGCGGCGGCAAATTACGCGCAGCGGGTATGGCATTACGCAGGTAATGAACTTGACGGATGTGGACGATAAAACCATTCGTGGGGCGCAGGAGGCAGGCATTTCTCTCGATGCCTATACGAGGCCCTTTAAGGAAATGTTTTTTGCTGATATAGACCAGCTAGGGATTGAACGGGCGGAGCATTATCCGGCGGCAACGGATCATATCGAAGAGGTTATTACGCT
>PXDN01000185.1 GCA_003566375.1 Opitutia bacterium | reverse complement strand
GGATAGCGGATCTCCTGAATTACGTTGATGGTGGCTTGGTTGCCGGAAAGAACGGTCACCTTGGGTGCGCTCAATAAATCCGTCCCGCTGCTCTGGGAAAGCATGCGGATCATGGTCGCCACCTCGTAGCCGTCAATCACTCCGCTGATATCAGCAAAGTTTTGGGCACCCGCCCCCAATGGCACGACACCCGGCAGCACCGGAGCCCCGCTTGGAAACGATTGCGTTGACCCGTCTGGTTGGGTAATGGTGGTGGCGCTGGATCCCTGTTGGCCCGCGAACGCGCCGGCCATGTTGCGGTTATTGGAACGGAAAAAACCGCTCCCGCCCGGAGATTGCACCGCCCAGTTGAAACCGAGTTCATTCAGGTTGGCTTCGTTAATTTCCAGGAATTTGGCTTCAATCTCAACTTGGCGGACATCGCTCAAGCGGCGGAAAATATTTCGAATGCGCTCCATGTTGCGCGGAGTTTGGGTAACCCAGACATCGGTTCCATCATAAATCAGGCTGGCACCGGGAATCTGGAAATCCACCCCGGCCGCCTGACTCAGGAAACGGCGCAGTTCTTCGGACTCTCCGCCTTCGGGAGCATCATCCGGCTCGGCAGTCGTGGGCGGGGCAAATGGATCGTCCACTTGCTGCGTCCGCGGTTGGGAAGTGCGACCCAGCATGCGGCTGATGATGGGGCGGGAGACTGGAAAATTCTCTTGTTCCAAATCACGGCTGACCCGAACGCCGGGGCGAACCTCCACCACGTCGTCCACGATGTCGTAGCGGAAACGGGCTTGGTCCACCATCAGGTTCAGCACTCGGCGAAGAGAGAGTTCGCGCACATTGATGGAAAGGGTCGGGTCGCGGCGGTCCTCACCCAAAATGACCACCATGTTCACGCCACGCTGCTCGTCATCGAATTCTTCGGAAATCGCCGACAGGGTGCCGATCGCGCGGCTGAGGGGAATTTCATTGAAATTCACACTGGGGATGATGATGCGGTCCAGTTTCCGGTCCACATCGGTTACCACCTCATCTTCTTCCTCAATGGTTCTCGGCTGAACAAACACCTGCGGCAACTGCCACGCGGTGGAAACGGACTCGATCATCTCCTCACGGGTTTTTTGACGGTCCAGATGACTGCGGCGCTGCTTCAGTTCGGAAATGCGCTTGAGCATCGCCTTGGCTTCCGCGTTGTAGGAATCGATGGATTCAACCTCGCGGAAGGATTGCTCCGCGCCGTGCAGATCGCCGTTGATCAACTGGGCCCGGCCAACGCGGAGGAGATGGCGGATTTGTTCCCGCTCGGCGGTGAAGCCCGGGCTAACCTCTTCGACCGGCATGCGGGCCGGGCTGTCGAGATCGGCTTGAACGCGGCGGGCCGCCCGGGTTTTTTCCACATCCAAAGCATTGTAGGCGGCCAATGCCTGGCGGGCGCCGTCCAAATCATCATTGCGCAAATGAGCCTGGGCTTTGCGAAGATAAATTTCAGCCAGCTCTTTCCTCATTTCCTCGGCGACCGGATCGGTGAGGGGACTTGCGGGAAGAATTTCCAAACCACGCTCCATGGAAACCACGGCTTCACGGTGGGCACCTTCACTATCCAGCCTCTTGGCGGCTTGACGAAACGCCTCGGCCTCCTCGCGGCCGACTTGAATGCGGCGGCGCTCTTCGGCGATCAGCGGGCTTTCCTCCACCTCGGGTTCGGAGGCGCGCCCCAAACGCAAACCGCGGCGGGGGGCCGTTTCGGCTTGGCGCATGCTTTCATTCACGTTGTCCAGCAAAGATTGCAGGGCGGGGTCGTTCGGGTTTTGCTCAAGCAGCGTTTCGAGCTTGGCTTTGGCCTGCTCAAAGTCGCCGGCCTGACGATGCTCCAGCGCCTCTTCCAGCAAGCGAATCTGCGCGTCGTTTTGCGACTGGGCAAAAACCGGCGCGGCGGGCAAACCTGCGGCCAAGAGCACGCCGCAGCATGTGCAAAGGCGCAGGGTTTTTAGGATCATGCGATGTCTCTTCATATTGGATTCGGCTTGAGTTTGTAGATTGATTGTTGGCTGGGGCAACGAAAAAGTCTGCCCGATTTAAAAACCTTTGACATTCACTATGGCGATTCTTCCCCCGCTTCCCCGGCGGGTTCCTGGGAACGGGTGACCCGCTGTTGGGGAACCAAGGTTCGGGACTCCGCATCCTCTTCATCCTCCAACGACACACGCCGGACCGAAACGGTCGGGGGCGTGATGGCCTCAATGACGTAGGCGTTGCCCCCATATTCGAACCGGTGGCCCTCCTGGCCTTGAAAGGTGCGCTCGGGATCGCTGGAAGACCGGAAATAGGCCGTGGGCGTGTCGTCGAGTCGGCGTTCCGTGGATACCAGGGTAATCTCCCGGTCGGCGCGCGTGTCTTGAATCACCACCCGGCCGACATCCACGTTGATGGTGGTCTGCCCGCCGTGTTCCATCGGTTCCCGGTCAACCCGGAAACTGCGAACCTCCAAGTCCATGTCCGGATATTCCCTGCCTTCCCTTACGTTGGTAACCATGCCGGTTTCCAAGTTTTGCAGCTGGATCAGGTAGCCGCCGGTGCGGCCGGTCACCCAGCCGATCAATTGAATCCGGTATTCTCCGGAACGGACTTCCGCCAGCTCGATGCCGAACGGCGCGGGCGGTTCGGGAGGCTCGGAAACCACCGTGTATTCCTCCGTCTCGGGATTGTAATAAATATCGGGGGGAGTGAACAAATCAAACACCCAATCGAGACCGGCGGTCTGGTGCGGAGGCTCCGGCCATTGCGGCACGTCCAATTCCACCGGTTCCACCTCGGACACCACAAACGTGTTCTGCGCGCGCAGGGAGGGGAAATCGACGTATTCCGTCACCGGACGCACGTCCGGACGGAGAAAGGCAAACGCTCCGGCGACCAGCAAACAAATGAGGGCGAAGGCGAGAAAAATCTTGTCGTAATGTTTCCGAATCATGATGCGGATCAAAGTTGGCCAAACGGGTTACCTGCCGGAAGCCGCTTGGATGGGCAGCACATCGAGATATTCCAGGGAGACGGTGAACGTGGCCATGGTTTCCGGTATGATAAGAATGTTTTCCTCCCGCCCGGGTTCCTGCTCCTCCTCCGAAGGCTGGGGAGCGGCGGGCTCGGCGGCGCGGCCGCGGCCGCGCCGCGGTTCACCGCCGGTTTGTTGCTGTTCGGAGGTTTGCGCTCCCGTGGTGGTCACGTCGATATGGCGGACAACCAGCGGCATTTCAAATTCGGCCAAGGCGTTCATGAAAGCGCGCAGGTTGTGGGTGCGGCCCGTGAACACCACTTGAAAAGGAATCGTCTCGGCAATGTTGGAGGCGGCCAGTGATTGCTCGGAGGGCAACTGAAAACTGCCCCCGCCATCGGGACGCCCCGGCCCGCTTGGACGGGCCTGCCCGGCCCGGACAATGCCTGCCAGCGAAACGGGACGGGCCTCGATCACCTTGTCCAAAATGTGGGCAATAATGACCCGCTGCCGGAAAACCTCGGCGATGCGGTCTTGATCCGGTCCCGAAGTGGAATAGGCGGCAAAACCAAAATGCTCGTTGGCCGGAATTTCCACGCCGGCCGCAACGGCCTTGACCCGGTAATCCTCCACAAAGGAAGCAATGTCAAAAAAAGCGTCGGCCCGGCTGGTTGGCGGTGAATCGAATTTGGCGCGCAGTTCCTCCCGTCCGCGCAAAGCTTCCCGATATTGGTTGGCGCGCTCCAATTGCAAGTCGATTTCCCGTTGGGTAAAGGTGACGTTCCGGTCATGGGGCAAAATGCTTTTGCCGGTCAACCGCTGGTATTCCTCAACTTTGGCGTTGAATTCCTCCTCGGCCTCCGTGGCGTGGGCCCGCCTCCCCAACACGTAAATAATTTCCACCACCAGCACCGCCGAAAGCAGCACCAGGATGATGGTGAACAACAGATTTTTTTTCAACCAAGTCATGGGTTTTCTTTAAAGCGGCTTGTCGGTGTTGAGGACAAAAGACACGTTGAATCGAAGAACGCCCGGCTCGGAAGTAATCAAACTCTCGATACGGACCTCGGAAACAAATTCGGATTCGGAAAACAGGTCCAGCAGGCGGTTGACCCGGTCTTGGGACTGGGCGCTGACCCGGGAGAGTGGATTTTCGCGGTCCAGCAGCCTCCCGGATACCTGCAGCCGCGGAGTGCCGTCGCCGGCGGGTTGCTGCTGTTGTTGCGCTCCTCCCAGAATGCCACCGCCGCCGGTGGGTTGAGGTTGAGCGCCGGAACGCACGAGCACCATGCGGTCCAGCCAAACATCCTCGATTTCAATCAGGCGGCCTTGTAAATCGTTGAGAAATTCCACCCAACTACCGCGGGCTTCCACCAACCGGTGAAGCCGGTCGATCCGTTCGCGGATCTCGCCAACCCGCCGCTGGTTTTGCTGAATCTGGCTGTCCAAACGACGCAGGGGAACCAATTCGTCTTCAAGGGAGGAGGCTTGTTCCGCGTAAACAGCCGCCGTGTGTTCAAAATTGATGATGGGCAAAGCGGCGGCCACCACCAGCACGGCCATGGAAGCCAGCAGGTAGGTCTTTTTCTTTTTAAAAGCCAACTGCTTCGCCAAAGCCGGAGGCAACAGGTTGAAATGAGCCTTGGAACCGGGGCGCGAGCGCTGGGCGGCTCCCACCATTTCACTGATTTGAAAACGGATGAGGTCGAGCTTTTCTTGCGGAACCTTCCGTCCGATCTCCACGTTGCGCAGGGAATCATACCAGTCGATGGCTATTTTCTGCTTTTCGGACAGCGACTCGGCCAAGCCCGGCGCCAACGCTCCCGCGCCCGTCAGGTAAATGCTGGTAACCGCGTCGCTGCCGGTCTGGCGGCGGAAATTCACGATGGAACGGGTCACCTCCATATTCAGGCGGCGGTGAAACGATTCCGTTGCCCGCTGAACAGCCGCCACCGGAGTTTCATCGGTTTCCTGCCCGGAAAAGACGGCCAGTTTGACTTCCTCGGCCTGGGCAAAAGGGATTTTCAGATCGTCGGCCACCGCCTGGGTCAGGGTGTTTCCGGCCAGAGCGACATTGCGGACGAAAAAGCCGTGCTTGTCCACAAAAAGGAAATTCGACGACTTGCTGCCGATGTTCACCAGCAGCGCCCCCTCGTCCACTTCCGGGTAGCTGTAGGTGAAGGCATTCAGCTCGGACATGCTGGAGGGCTCCACGATTTCCACCTGAAGCCCCATCGACTGAATTTTGTCGCACAGCTCCTGCACGATTTCGATTTTGATGGCCACCAGGGCGACCTCGAACTCGGCTCCGTCGTCAAGGATCACCTCGTAATCCCAAACCACCTCGTTCAGGGGATAGGGGATGTTTTGCTGGGCTTCGAATTTGACGATTTGTTCCTGCTTCGACTTCCCCACATGAGGAATTTTCAGGAATTTCATCAACTGCAGGTGACCCGGGGCAATAATGTGAACGGGTCCGGAAAGTTTTTTTCGCTTGGAAATGGCCCGCAAACCGAGATGGACGGCGTTGATCCATTCCTGCTCGTTGGCATGGTCGCTGCCGATTGTTTCCACCTCAACCTCGTTGAGGGTGATGCCACGGGGGCCGGAAGTGAAAAAACCGGCTGCCACATGGTTGGCGGCGCAGTCCAAGACTAGAACTTTCTTCGGAGAACTCATTGGCTAAGGTTGGCGATTCCGCAAGGAAGAGGGACAGCCTGCAACAAAAAAGTGTGTGGATTAACCGGAACGGGCCGGAAGGCGGATGAAAGCCGGCACCGGCTCGTTCGGGAAGTTGTTCCAAAACGGCGAATCGTAAATGGGAACCAGCACCCCCTCGTTTCTGCTGGATTCGTTTCCGGCCGCCTGTAAAAAGCTCTGATAAAGTTGGTCCGAGTTCAAACGATTGGCGCGGTCGTTCCGCGAGGGCAAATCCTGCTCCCGCCCGTTCGCGTAAGCCCGCACCGCCCACGCGTAAGGCTCTCTGGAGACATTGTCCCGCTGCACCACCGCCGCCGGAAGGTAAAAACGGATGTTGTGGGTCTGCAACCCCTGCAAAGTGGCGATCCGCACTTCCGATTGATAATATCTGAGGTTTGGCGGCGTCCCGGTGGCCAAGCTCAAGACAACCCTGACATTGTCCACGAAGGAGGTGGCCGGGCCGCGGGTCCGCAAGGGCACAGTCACCTCCAGCCAGTTGTCACGACCGCGCGCGGGTGATTCGTGGTTGAAGGAAAGACCGGAGCGCAAGTCGAGCAGGTCATCGGCAGTCTCTTCACCCTGAACGGGAAGACCAACCCAAAAAAGACCGCCTGCCAAAAGGAGCCCCGCCAATCCGCGGGAAATTAAATCACGCATGGCATTCAGGTATCCCAACCGGGAAAGGATAAATCAATCCTAAAACCACCGGATTTCTTTTCTTTTCGCCACCGCCGCTTGGAAGCCGTTGCGATTTCAGGGAATAACCGCATGGTTGGCACCATGGACACCCTCTCCGAGGAACAGCGCTCCTACAACATGTCGCTCATCCGGAGCAAAAACACCAAACCGGAACGGACCGTGCGCTCCGTCCTACACCGCATGGGCCGCCGCTTCACCGTCAACGGCCCGAAAAACAAATCGCTGCCGGGAAAACCCGATCTCGTGCTCCCGAAGTTGAAAACGGTGATCTTCGTCCACGGTTGTTTCTGGCACGGGCACGGGGGCTGCAAAGACCACCGAATCCCCAAAACCCGAACCGCGTGGTGGAAAGACAAAATCGAAGGCAACGCCGCGCGCGACCTTCGCAATCAGGCCAGACTGCGGGATCTCGGTTGGCACGTGGTGGTGGTCTGGTCCTGCGAGTTCAAAACCACCGAAGGTCTCGAAGCTTTGCCCGCGCGGCTGGAGGCGGCCATCGAGGCCCGCAACCTCGTCATTTCGACCAAGGCAAACGGGCCAGATCGACATTCCCTCCGGTCAAAACGAGGGAAACCCGCCGCCCGGAAACCGCCGTCTTCCCCTCCATCACGGCGGCAAAAACCACCGCCGCGGAGGGCTCGATGACCAGTTTCAACCGATCCCACAGCAACCGCATCGCCGCCACGATCCCCTCCTCCGAAACCGTAACCATCTCATCGACGTGTTGCCGAATGAGGGGAAACGTTTTGTCGCCCAGCGTGGCCCGCAGGCCGTCGGCCAAGGTGCGGGGAGTTCCGCCGGCCACCAGGCGGCCGGCCTGAAACGAACGGGCGGCGTCATCCGCTCCGGCCGGTTCCACACCGATCAACCGGGTCTTCGGGGAGACCGCCCGCGCCGCCGTGGCGATGCCGCTGAGCAGCCCGCCGCCGCTGACCGGCGCGAGAATGACGTCGGGAGGCGGCGCCTGTTCCAGCAATTCGAGCGCCACCGTTCCCTGCCCGGCCATCACCCGGTAATCGTTGTAGGGATGCACCAGTGTCGCCCCGTGCTCCGCCAGCAGTTCCCGGGCCGCTCCCTCCCGGGCTTCAAGGGTCGGCTCGCAGTAGACAATCCGCGCTCCCGCCGCTTCCACATTGGCGGCTTTGACGGTCGGGACGTCGTTTGGCATCACGATCCAGGCCGGAATCCCTCTCGCGCGGGCCGCGAGCGCGAGAGCCCCGGCGTGGTTGCCCGAGGAATGGGTCACCACCCCGCGGGCGGCCTCTTCTTCAGTCAGCGAAAAAACGGCGTTAAAAGCCCCGCGCGCCTTGAACGCGCCGCCGAGTTGCAGGTTCTCGCATTTGAAGTAAAACGACGCGCCAAATTCCTGGTCCAGCCGGGCGTTTGTCACCACCGGCGTTTTCACCAAATGCGGCGCCACCCGCTGGCGGGCCTCCTCGATGGCACGGAGCTTCAAACCGACTTCCATCGCTCCCGTTACAGGCGGGCGGCTTCACTCTCCCGTTCCCGCAGGAAACAGCGGTAAGCCTCCTCCATCCCCTCGCGCAGGCCGATTTTCGCTTTCCACCCGAGCCCCTCCATGCGTGAAACGTCGAGCAATTTCCGGGGCGTGCCATCCGGTTTGGAAGAATCGAATACCAGCTTGCCGGCGAAGCCGACGACTTCCCGCACCGTTTCCGCCAGTTCACGGATGGTCACGTCCGCCCCGGTCCCGATGTTGATCCAATCCGGCGGATTGTCGAGATGGACCAGGTGATGACAGGCGTCGGCCAAATCATCCACGTGCAGAAATTCCCGGCGCGGCGTGCCGGTTCCCCACACCACCACCTCTTCCGCGCCGGATTCCTTCGCTTCATGAAAGCGGCGCAACAGGGCGGGCAAAACATGGGAATTCTCCGGGTGGTAGTTGTCGCCCGGACCGTAGAGATTGGTCGGCATGGCCGAGTGAAAGAGCGCTCCGTATTGCGCGCGGTAATGCTGGCAGAGTTTCAACCCGGCGATTTTCGCCACCGCGTAGGCCTCGTTGGTGGTTTCCAACGGGCTGGTCAGGAGACACTCCTCCGGCATCGGCTGGGGGGCGTGTTTCGGGTAAATGCAGGAACTCCCGAGAAACAGCAACCGCCGGGTCCCGGCCTTCCAGGCGGCGTGCACGCAGTTCGCGGCGATGGCCAGGTTTTCGTGCAGAAACTCCGCCGGGTAGGTGCGGTTGGCGTGAATGCCCCCGACTTTCGCCGCCGCGATGATGGCGAGGTCCGGTTTTTCGGTGGCGAAAAACGCCTCCACCGGCTCCTGCCGGGTCAGATCGAGTTCGGCGCGCGTGCGGGTGAGAATCTCCGCGCTGTCGGCAAAACGCCGCGCCAAGGCGGCCCCCACCATGCCGCGGTGCCCGGCGATATAGACGCGTGGTCGTTTCATGTTCGGTTTCCTCCCATTTGCGCCAACTTCAATTTCCGGCCTTCTCCGCGAGGTAAGCCTTGAGACCGGCCTCTTCTTCGGCCATCCGCATGTCGGCCTCCACCATGATTTTGACCAGTTCCCTGAACCCGACCTTCGGCTCCCAGCCGAGCTGCTTGCGGGCCTTGGCCGGGTCGCCGATGAGCAACTCCACCTCCGCCGGACGCTCGTAGCGGGCGTCGTACTTCACGTATTTCTCCCAATCGAGACCGAGGTGTTCGAAAACCGCCTCGCAAAATTCGCGCACGCTGTGGGTCTCGTTGGTCGCCACCACGTAATCGTCGGGTTGGTCCTGCTGGAGCATCAGCCACATCATTTCGACATATTCCTTGGCAAAACCCCAGTCGCGCTTGGCGTCGAGATTGCCGAGGTAGAGCGCATCCTGCAACCCGAGTTTGATCCGGGTGGCGGCGCGGGTGATTTTCCGGGTCACAAAGGTTTCGCCGCGGCGGGGCGACTCATGGTTAAACAGAATGCCGTTGCTGGCGTGCAGCTTGTAGGATTCGCGGTAATTGACCGTCAACCAATAGGCATAGACCTTCGCGCAGGCGTAGGGGGAACGGGGCCAGAACGGCGTCGTTTCCACCTGCGGCACCTCCTGAACCTTGCCAAACATCTCGGAGGAGGAGGCTTGGTAGTAGCGGACTTTTTTCACCAGGCCCGCCTCGCGGATCGCTTCCAAAATGCGCAACGCGCCGAGACCATCCACATCCCCGGTGTATTCGGGAATGTCGAAGGAGACCCGCACGTGGCTCTGCGCCCCGAGATTGTAAATTTCATCGGGCTGCAACTCGTAGAGCAACTTCACCATTTGCACCGAATCGGCCAAGTCGCCGTAGTGCAGAAAGAGCCGGACCCCGTTGACGTGGGGGTCCCGGTACAAATGGTCGATCCGGCTGGTGTTGAAGGTCGAAGCGCGGCGAATCACGCCATGAACTTCATACCCTTTCTCCAAAAGAATCTCCGCGAGATACGAACCGTCCTGGCCCGTGATGCCGGTGATGAGCGCTTTTTTCATGTGGTTAAAAAATCAGATGTGGCGGGAATCTTCCGCGTTCTTGGCTTGGTAGCCGCTTTCCTGGCGGTCGTGATTCACTTTGTTTTTTTTGGCGTAGGCTTCGAAAACATCCTCGGCGCTCATGCCGAGGGTTTGGGCGAGGGAGATGAGGAAATGAAACAAATCCACCACCTCCACGCGGGCGTTTTGTTTGTCAAAGGTTTGGTATTTGGCCCACCATTTCCACGGCACGGAATCAACCAGTTCGGCGAGTTCCTGCTGCATGGCGCGGGTGTAATTCAACACCCACTTCGCCTGCTCTTCCTCGCTCAACTCTTTCAGATTCACACCGATGCGGGCGTTCAAACCCTCTTGCATCGAAAATAAGCTGTCCAGCTTGTCCATGACGGTTTGCATAGCAGGCGGCACCCGCATGGCAAGAGCATTATCCCCCGTCCCAACAGGTTGCCGGAGAAAATCGGCCGACATCAAAATACACGCCCCCGCCGCTGACCGGGAACGCTTTGGAACAACCCGTTTTCCGAATTACATTTCGTCCAATTTGACAGTTGAGTTCTTCCTGCAAAGGGTTTGTAGTAACCATGCCAATCATTCGGTTTGGTTCTTGAAAGCGCCCGCGCGACCGGCTTGATGCCAGGAAAGTCGGTGAATGTTTTTTTTGAAAACAAAAACCGGGCAATGGAAAAGAAAACAGTTTAACCGAGGGATCCGGATAACGCCGGCTCGCGGTCCCACACCCGCCGAAGGCTTCGCCCGGCGGTCCGGGAAAAAGACCGCTCTCCAGCATTGCGCAGCCCGCGTTCCGGGAAGCCGCACCGCTTCCCGCTCCCTTGGTTTGCCAAGCCCTCCCGCGCACGATGAGCCGGTGAGGATCAACCACAACCAGTCAGAAATGGACGATAACGAAAAACAAGCACCACGGGAAAACGACCAGGAGTCGGCCAATTCCCCCGCCGCCGAAAACGGCGACCGCAACGGTAACACCCGCCGCGCGCCCGCCGCGCGCCGCCGCCCCCGCCGCGTCAACCCTCCCCTCCCCTCGGCGCCCGGCGCCGCGCCCGCGCCCGCCCAACCGGCGACACCCGCCCAAGCCATCACGCCGGATCAACCGGCGGCGGCCTCCAGCGGGCAAAACCGCGACGACGAGCCGGTTTTCCGGCCCTCCAAACTGAAGGATGAACCGGAAGAGTCTTCGGTCGAACCTTACTCCGAGCCCTACGAAAGCAGCGGCGGCGAAAACCGTGACGGCGAACGGCGGGAACGCCGGGGCCGTGGCCGGGGACGCGGGCGGGGCAGGGGCCAGGACAACCGCCGGGAAAACGCGGACCGCCCCCGCCGGGACGACCGTCCTTCCGGGGAATCCGATGGAACCGGGGATTCCCGCTCCCGCCGGGAAAACGACGGGCAAGCAGCCAATCAGGAACAGGACGGACAAGGCCGGCGCAAACGCCGCAGCCGGAATAACCGTCCCGGTGACGGCGATGCCCGGGGAGCCGGGGATGGCGGCAACCGCCGTCCCCGCCAAGACCGCCCGCGTCAGGATCGCCCGCAACGCAATCAGCGCTCCCGAACCGAACACTCGAAGGACGAACCCTCCTCGCCGGTCGACAAAATCATCGGATGGGTGAAAAACATTTTCGGAAAATCCGGGGAAGACGAGGCAACTCCGCAAACGAAGCCGATCTCCTCCCGGGAAGACGGAAGCGGGCAACGTCCACGCAACCCCCGCGGCGGCGGCGGCGGACGCGGTCGCGGGCGCGGTCGAGGCCGCGGACAGGGACAGGGACGAGGTCAAGGAGGGCAGAATCAGGGACAAGGGCAGGACCGTGAGCGGGGAGACGGAGAACGCCGCCCCCGCCGCTCCCGCCCGCGCTCCGACCGGCCCGATGGCGGAGAAAACCCGCAGCCCACCAGCCGCAAAGGCCCGGAGGATTGGAATCCCGGAGGCTGAATTACTTCCCGGCAAGACCATTCAAAGCTCACCCAGCCGCCCGGAAACATTCCGGGCGGCTTTTTTTTCCGAAAGTCCGATTTTAGAGGCTGCGGCAAACCCGCGCTTGGCATCGGGGCGGACCGGATGCAAACTGCCGCCATTTCCCGTCACACCACCATTCCTCCAACCACTGAAAATCCATGGATGTAGTCCAAATCCGAGGCGGTAAGCCGTTGCGGGGCACCGTTGCCATCAGCGGCGCAAAAAACGCCGCCCTCCCCATTTTCGCCGCCGCGCTCCTCACCGACGAACCGTGCGTCATCGAAAACGTTCCCGATCTGAGCGACATCCGCTTCATGATTAAAATCATCGAGAGTCTCGGTGCGGAAGTCGTGAAGGCCGGGGATAACGCTTGGCAAATTCGCGCGGCCGAACTCGACCATGTCGCCACTTACGAGCAGGTGCGCAAAATGCGCGCCTCCGTCTGCCTGATGGGTCCCCTGCTCGGCCGACTGCGCAAAGCGGTGGTCTCCCTTCCCGGAGGCTGTGTCATCGGACCGCGCCCGATTGACCTGCACTTGAAAGGGTTTAAGAAACTCGGGTGTGCCATCGACATCAAGGAAGGCTACGTGCAAATGGACGGATCGCGGATGAAAGGAAGCGATGTCTTTCTCGGCGGCCGCCACGGCAGCACCGTGCTCGGCACGGCCAATCTGGTCATGGCCGCCACCCTTATTCCCGGCATCACCCGCATCGACAGCGCGGCCTGTGAACCGGAGGTGGTGGACCTCTGCCGCATGCTGGTGTCGATGGGGGCCCGCATCGACGGCATCGGCAGCCACATTTTGACCATCGAAGGGGTGAAACAATTGCACGGCTGCACCCACCGGGTGATCCCCGACCGGATCGAGGCCGGCACGTTCATCCTTGGAGCGGCCGTGACGCGCGGCGACTTGACGCTCGAGGGCGTGCGCATGGAGCATCTCGGAGCACTGCTCGACAAGCTGGAGGAATGCGGCCTTTCCGTCGCCCGCAACGGATCTCCGGATTCGGTCCGCGTGGACGGCCGCGATTTGCGGCCCGCCCCGGTCGATGTCATCACCCTCCCCCACCCTGGATTCCCCACCGATTTGCAGGCGCAGATGTGCGCCCTGATGGCGGTCACGCCCGGCATCAGCGTCATCACCGAAAAAATCTATCCCCACCGGTTCATGCACGTTCCGGAATTGCAGCGCATGGGCGCCGACATTTCCATGGAAGGGGCCAGCGCCATCATCAAAGGAGTGGACAAACTCTCCGGCGCTCCCGTCATGGCCTCCGATCTGCGGGCCAGTGCCGCGCTCTTTCTCGCCGCCCTCGCCGCCGAGGGGGAAAGCTGGGTGCAACGGATTTACCACATCGACCGCGGCTACGAGAAAATCGATGAAAAACTCCGCGCCCTCGGCGCCGACATCACCCGGAAAAACCAAGAGGAAATGCCCGCCCATTTCCTGCCGGAAACCTGACCCGCGTCCCGCCCTTTGGGAAAATCACCAGCGGGTCTTGGGATTATAAAAAAAATGACAATTTCGGCTTTCTTGATCCATGTCAAAGCTGGACAAACGGGAACATGTCATGATTCGATACGCATGATTGCTAACACCATGAAAACGACAACCATCCTTCTCGGCGCTCTCGGCCTGCTGGCCGCCGGTGCCTCATCTGTGTCCGCACAAAGCGGGTACGTAATGTTTCCGGCCCAGGAAACCCACCCGGTTCTGAGCGAATCGGAACGGTTTGTCCGCCCGATTTCGTCGCCGTATTACCACGAGGACGCGTTCATCACCACCGATCTGCGCGCCTGGTATGTTTACCACAAATTTCCCCGCAACACCCTTGGCGGAGATGCCACGGTGGCGGCGGCCCAGGTTCGGCTCGCCCTCACCGAGTCCCTCCAACTCGTGGTCTACAAGGGGGGCTGGATCGACTTTGACGACGGCGTCGTCAGAGAGAATGGCTGGAACGATCATGCGGCCGGCCTGAAGTGGGCGTTTTACCAGGATTGGGAACAGCAGCTTCACCTCGCGGCGGGGCTCGGCTGGCAGATTCCGACGGGCAAAAGCGACGTGTTGCAAAACAACAACGCCCTGCGGCTCTGGCTCTCGGCCAATAAAGGGATTGACCGGCTTCACCTCGGCGCCACCGCCAATTTCATCCGGGGCTTTAACGGAAGCGAGCATTTCGGCGCGGCGGACCAACTCATGCTTCATTTCCACGCCGACTATTTCATCAACCGTTGGTTCAGCCCGGTGGTGGAGGCCAACGTCTATCTTGTCACCAAAGAGCGCGACGGCAGCCAAACGCCGTTTCAAGGGTTGGATGTGGCCAACATCAGCGGCGGCAAAGACGATGACGTGGTCACCTTGGCGCTGGGTGGCGAATTCCGTCCGTTTGGTCCGAACATCGGCATTCGCGCGGCCTATGAAACGACCGTCAAGAAAGGCGACGCCTCCCTCTTCAACTACCGCTGGACGATATCGAGCGTTATCGAATTCTGAGTTGAGCGTGCCGCGTTCCCGGAACGGAGGCCACGCGGAACGCACCTGATGCAACGGCCCTTCGGAGAAAGAACTTTTCATTCTCCGGAGGGCCTTCATGCTGGCCGCTGTTCCCATTGCCATGGCCACATCATCCTCCGCCCTTTCCACGCTCCGCGCCCGCGCCAACGGTTTCCTTAACGAAACCATCCTCCGCGTCGATTATTACCGCATCCGTCGCAAGCTGGCCTTTCCACTGCCGGTAAAGGCGTTGCCGCAAATCCCCCTCACGGTCACCGGCATTGAGCGCTACCCGTGGTCCATCTGGCTGGCCTGGGAACTGGAGGAACGCGTTTCCTCCCTCGGCTGGCTGGCCGAGTTGGACTCAAACGATGCCGCGCGCCGGACGGCGGAGAGCGATCTGGAGGCGCTCGCCTCCTGGCCGGTGTATCGGGAATACGCCGACATGCCTTCGCTTTGCCTCGCCCATTGCTCCCGCCTGATGGCCCTGGCTGTTCGCGAATGGGGCTGGCTCTCCCCCGCAACCCGGCGGCGGCTCGAAGACGGCCTGCGCCGGTCGGTGGCGGAGGCGGAACCGTTTTTCGAAAAGCATTTCGGCGCTTTCGCGGAACGCCGGGCCGGGCTGGATGCCGATCCCCAAACCCGCAACCGGTTCCACAACATCCCCTTGATCGAAGGCATCGGCCTGGCTCTGGCCGCCCGCGCCCTCGGAGACGGGCGCGCGGAACGTTTTGACCACGTGATGGCGGAGGTCGTCGCCGCCCTGCTTGCTTTTCGGCGGGACGGCTACACCGAGGGGGTCGCCTACGACGGGTATGTGATGGATTTCGTCGGGGAGTGGCTGCCGGGCCTCGCTCCCGGCGCCCGTTCCGCGCTCACCACCCATGACCGGTTCACCGATCTGCTGGACGAAACGCTGGCTCTCGGCGCCCCCGGCGCGGTTGCCGAAGTGGCAGAACTGAGCGATGTGGAGCCTGCCCGCATGCCGCACCACCTGTCGGCCCACGTCAAACTCGCCCCCTGGTTGGACGACCCGCGGCTGCCATGGTTGATCCGGAACATTCCCGATGAGCGGTTGAGCGCAACCGCCCTCGCCAGGCTGGGCCGCCGGAACGATCCCGGGGGCACCCCCGCCCCGCCCGCCGCGGGCCCGCTCGACGCCCGTTACGCCGCCGTTCTGCGCACGGGATGGGAAGCGGACGACGTGGCGGTGGCGATGGCGGCCTCCAACTCGCCCATGGGCCACATCCATTTCGACAACGGCTCCCTCGTCATCGGCACGCGGGGCCGCTGGGTTTTAACCGATCCCGGCTATCAGCAATACATGAAAACCCGCGAGCGGGAATTCACCACCGGCCCGCGGGCGCACAACGCCCCGCTCGTCAACGGTTGCGCCCAAACCGCCAAGGAGACGGACCGCCCCCTCCTGGCCACCTTGCCCGGCGGCGTCCTTTTTGCCCGCGCGAACCTCACCCGTTGTTATCCGTCCGAAGCCGGGGCAAGCCTGCCGCACCGCAACGCCTGGCTAACCCCTGACGGTATCGCGGCGGTGGCCGACGAGTTCCCGGAACCACCCGAAAGGTTGGCCTGGCATTGGCATTTTCACCCGGAAGCTTTCGCGGAGACTGGAACCGACGCCTTTGGGTTTCACTTAAGCGGCGTGACACCGCTGCGGGTGCAAACAACCGCTCCCGCCGCCAAGGCCCGGGTGCTTCGCCTGCCGGGCTCGCGCGGTCATTTAACGCTGGCGCTGGAGTGCGCGCCCTCCACCCGGATCATTTGGTGGGTATTTCAATTCTCTCCCACACCCCCCGGGCCGATCTCCGCCGACGGCGGCGAACTGACGGCGGGCGGGCGGCGGTTTTCCCTCGCGGAGACGCTGAAATCCGCCGCCGGATAAGGCGGCAACCAGAGACCGATTGTCACTCGCGCCCTTCGACTTCGCCCAACCCCGAGATGGACATGTCATCCGGATGTTCAACGGTGAAAACCAGGGGGATCTCCAGTTTCGCTCCGGGGGAGAGGGTTTTCTCCCATTTGTAATGTCCGGGGTTTTCCCCGTCGGCCACGCCCCCGGAAATTTCCTCCAAGTTCACCTTTATCCGCTCGTTGCGGGAAACCGGCACATGATCCCGAATGACAAACCTCTCCTCCGTCGAGCGCCGGTTGGTGACCGTGGTCAGAAACTCGAAACGGGTGCGGGTGGTCCGCGACAAAATGCCGCGCTGATCGACAAACCGGCGAAGCAGCTTGCGCTCGACCAAAATGGCCTCGTCCACCCCGAGCGATAAATCGAAGTTCCCTTCCGGCTCAACCCGCGGCAAATGGCTGTGCCCGGTCATGTTGCCGTCCAAAAACACCGTCGCCCGTCCGGGCAGGATGGGCGCTTCCCCCGCGTGGGTGACCCGCGCCTGCAAAAACGCGTGGGGTGAAAGTTTCGGCACAATCGCGTAAAAGAAATCCCCTTCCATCGCCACCGTGGCGATGCCCATCCGGTGTGGCTGGCCGTCGGCCGGCACCGAAACCTTCACTGGCACCCGCAGGTTGACCGCCGTCAGCCCTTCCTCCACGGCGGCATCGGCAAACCCGGCATCCGCCACCATTTCGGCGGAAGCGGGTGCGATACTTCGCATCAAAGGTGCCACGCTTCTCTCCCTGGCCGGCTCCGGCGGCGGACGGGCCACATCGACGATCCAGGCTCCCAACCCGGGAGGATTGCCACCCAGGGCTGGACGGGCGGTGGAAAGGGTCAGGCGGACATTTTCCCAATCCTCCCCCGTCCGCTGCCGGATCGCCGCCTCGTAATCCAGCCGGATGCCCTTGTCGGCGGAATTCACCCGCACGTTGTACACGGGCGACCACCCCGCGTTCATCACCATGTAAACAAGGGTCAGGCGCGCCTCCTCCATCGCCGCGCCCGCTTCCAGGCGGATCACCGCCTCCTTGGTCCGCGAGGCTCCGCCGCGGCGGGTTTGTTCAATCTCCAGCTTGACCGCCGCGTGCTCTTCACTCAATTTTTTCATCCGTGTCTCGACCTCGTGGATACTTGGCAGAAGTTCCCCCAGGGAATCGCGGAAAAACGCCATCATGCCCCTCCAATGCTCGGGCGCGGGCAGTTCGCCGTCGGAACTTCCTTTGGTCACGCCCTCCTCAACCTTGGCCAGAAAGCCCTGTTGCTGCCGGAGCAAATCGAGTTCGATGCGGGCTTGGTCGATTTTTTCCTGAAGCGCCTCTTGTTTTTCCAGCAGCGGTTTCAGCCGCTCCGGATCCGCCGCCTCCCCGTGCCTCTCCGCCACCCTGGCGTCCAACAGGGTGAGCCCGCCCGCACTTTGCGCCGAAACCTGGACGGAGTCATCCACCAACCCGCGGGGCAGGCCCGGAAGGGTGACGGTGTTGAGACCGGCCGAAAGTTCGACCGTCGCGGCGCGCGTGACGACCGCGCGATCCGGATACACGGTGACCGCGGTCACCGGAGCTTGCGCCACCCGGTCCGCCCAAGACGGACCCGCGCACGGCCAGAGGAACAAAAAACCAACGACGGAGAAGGAGAAAAAGCGCATAATAAAACCCGGTTATGCCGCTCATTCAAACCGGGCGATGCCCGCTTGGCAAAGGCGAATAACGAAGCTGTCCCTTTCGATTTGCATGTAAATCGAAAGTGGAAGATTTTTCGCGGAATCGCTGCTCAGGTGTCGCCGGGGCCTCTCGGAGCCAGGCGGAGGATTGGGTAATTCGTGTTGAGCAACGCGTGGTCGCCAGTCTCCCTCACTACACGCCACATGCCCCGCACCAGCCGGTCGAGCGGTTCGGCGCAATCGGGATCCCGCAGGCGGTTGCAGGTTTCGCCGGGATCGTTCTCCAAATGGTAGAGTTCGTCCTCATCAAAACCGTTGTGCGCGTATTTCCACGGGCCGTCCCAAACCACCCGCTGGGTAATCCGGTAGCGGCCGCCGTGAAATTCCGCGTAGCCAAATTCGAAGTCGGCGTCGGCAGTGGCGGGATCACGCAAGGCCGCGAGAAAGGAGCGCGAATCCCGGTTGCGGATCGGCTCCGCGCCAAGACACTCCAGCAGGGTCGGGCCCAGGTCGTGAAGACCGGCGCGGGCGCGGGAGGTTTTTCCGGTGGCGATGCCCGGACCGGCCATGACCAGCGGGATGTTGTAAACCTCCTCGAAGGCGCTGAAGTTTTTGCAATACAGGCCGTGGGCGCCCAGCAACTCCCCGTGGTCGGAAGTCAAAACCACGACGGTGTTCTCCAGATCGCCCCGCTGCTCCAAAAAATCCAGCAACCGCCCAAAGGCCGCGTCGATTTCG
>PXDN01000141.1 GCA_003566375.1 Opitutia bacterium | reverse complement strand
CGCCAACGAATGAATTGATCGACGAAACTGAGCGTGCCCATGCTCATCCCGTCGGAAACAAGAAAGATCACGTTCCGGGCGCGCGCACCGCCGCCCGCGCGTTGCGGGGAAAGCCGTTCCCTCCCGTGCAAGGCGCCCCCGCTGCCCGCGATAAAGGCAGAGACAACGCCGGTTCGCAAAAAATGTCTTCTGTTCATTGGGACAACACGGATGACAGCGGGCAAAGCCGGGTCAAAGCAGCTTTTTTTCAGAAGGCGGTTCCTCCATTGCATTCCATTATCCGAAAAGGCATTGGGGCACTGTTAAGAATGCGTTACAGTGAGTTTGCCCGGCGCAAATCGGTCGCGGGCACCGCTCGGCGCAGCCCATGTTCGCGCCCGTCCGGTCGTGCGGATCGTTTCGAATACGGAGGCAACCCGAACGGATCATCCAGGTCGCCGCGGGGTGGTTCGTCATGGAATTGTCACCCGGGTTCCATTGACTCCATTCGGGACTTGCGGGAGCCTGACTTGAGGAGTTTGGGACATGAATGATCATTCCATGGAAATGGGGTATGCGGGAAAAATGGGCCTTCAGGATCTTTTGGATGAGCTTGAAAAAATTCGTTCCGAAATGGAGGAGTGCGACCGTATTTGGAAACCCCTGCTGAACAAATTGGAGTCCGGCCAATTCGAGAGTGCCCGCAATTTGCTGCATTATTTGGTTTTGCGGCGCCGCAACCTCCGGCCTTTGCAGTTGCGGCTGGCGGCCATGGGGCTCTCCTCCCTGGGCCGCGCTGAATCGCACGCGATTTCAACAGTGGAATCCGTCATCGGAATCTTGCGTGGGTTGGATGGGCAAGCGGGTTCCGACGCCGCGGGGGGCGCGTTGGATTTTGGCACCGGCGAACGGTTGCTTGCGCTCCGAACGGAATGGTTGCTCGGAAAAACTCCGGAGAAGCGGTCAACCCGGATCATGGTGACCATGCCTCTGGAAGCGGCCAAACACCCCGAATGGATTGAGGAATTGCTGGCCGGTGGGATGGATTGCCTGCGGATCAATTGCGCCCATGGCGATGAACGGGAGTGGGCCTCCATTGTCGGTCACCTGAGGGCGGCCCAAAAAAAACTCGGGTGCGGCTGCAAATTGTTCATGGACCTGGCGGGTCCGAAACCGCGGACCGCCGCCATGCCCCCGGGGCCGGAGGTCTTGCGCGTCCGCCCCCGGCGGGATCGCCTGGGGAGGGTGGTCGAACCGGCCAAGGTTTTGCTGGTTTCCTCCGCAACCGGTTCTTCGGGGGATTCGGCCGTGTTTACCGTGTCGGTGGCCGGCGATTGGTTGGCGGGACTGCGCGGGGGGATGAAGGTTCGGTTTACCGACGCCCGCGGTTCGAAACGGATCTTGCAGGTGATTCGGCGTGATGGGGAGGGCGTCTTGGCGGAAATCCGCAAGACCGCCTATTTTGTGCCCGGCACGGTGTTGATGTCGCCGACGGGCGAGACGGAGGTTGGCCGATTGCCTTGTGTCGAGGATCCTCCGCGTTTGCGGACCGGGGACCGTTTTCTCCTGACCCGCGATTTGGCCCCGGGGGCGGGGCCGCGCGTGGGCAAGGATGGCCGCGTCCTGCGTTTGGCCCGCGTCGGCTGCACCATGCCGCAAATTTTGGATCACGTCCGCGCGGGGGAAGCGGTTTGGCTGGACGACGGGAAATTGGGCGGCGTGGTGGAGCGCGCCGGGGCCGGGAGCCTGCGGATTCGGGTAACGCACGCGAGACCGAAGGGTTTCAAGCTGCGGGCCGACAAGGGAATCAACCTGCCGGATACCCGGCTGGAGGTTCCCGCCCTGACGGATAAAGACCGGAGGGATCTGCAATTTGTCGCCCGCCACGCGGACTTGATCGGCCTCTCTTTCGCCAATCGTGTCGAAGATGTGGATACCTTGCGGGAGGCTCTTTCCGAACTAACCTCCACCCCACCGGCACTGGTGCTGAAAATCGAGACCCGGTCCGGCTTTGAACACCTGCCCGGCCTGTTGCTTTCCGCCATGAAAAGTCCGGCTTGCGGGGTGATGATTGCCCGCGGCGATTTGGCGGTGGAATGCGGATTTGAACGGCTGGCCGAGGTTCAGGAGGAAATCCTGTGGATTTGCGAAGCCGCCCATGTTCCCGTCATTTGGGCGACCCAGGTTTTGGAGACCTTGGCCAAATCGGGGGTGCCCTCGCGGGCCGAAATTTCCGATGCCGCGATGGGGCACCGGGCGGAATGCGTGATGCTGAACAAGGGCCCCCATGCCGCCAAGGCGGTTCGGGCGTTGGATGACATTTTGCAACGCATGGGTGGCCACCAGAGCAAAAAACGGGCGCTGTTCCGGGAACTGAAACTGGCCCGGAATCTTGAACCGGCGGCATTTTCCGAACTCGCCCCCAGCGCGGGTTGAAGAAACGAGGGGATTTTCGGTGCAACGGTGATAGCATGAGTGTTTCTGAAGGGTTATTCCCGAGAGATTTTTCCAGGGCAAAGGGGCCGGAACCGGTTCCCCGCAAGCGGGTGCGCTTCAAGCAAGCGGTTCATGCGGCGCGCGGTTCTTTTCCGAGGAGAAGGTAGAGACTTCGGCGAGCAACCCTTGGATCGCCGATCAATTGAACATGGGGCACCCCAGCAGGGGCAGTCTGAACCTCGGAAGCAGGGAATGTTAAAATTCAAGGGCCGACCCCTTTTGCCTTCATTATTGAAAACAATTCTTGCAAGATTGGAATAAACCAGTCCCATCACAATATTAACAAAATTCAGACTTACCCACATCATTCCTTAACAATTTCATGATTTCCTTTCAGCTTATGGATAAGCCAAAATTGGAATGCTTGCGGCCCGATTCATCCTCAGTTCTGACCCGCCGCCAATGGATCAAACTGACCGCCCTTGCGGCGGCGGGAATGTTGTTGCCGGGCCGGCGGGCATTCGCCGCCCATCCTGGGAATGAGCTGCGCCTGCCTCCCATCTGGGACGGCGGGCCGTTGACCGCCGAACCGGGCCATGTGGAAATTTGGCCCGGACGAATCACCAACGCCCTGACGATCAACGGGCATGTGCCAGGACCGACCATTCGTCTGAAGCGGGGTGACAGGTTTGATGCGGAAATCGTCAACCGGCTAACCGGCGAAGATCTCGTTTTGCATTGGCACGGCTTGAAACCGCCGGCCAAGTTTGACGGTCACCCCAACCAAAGTGTCTCACCGGGCCAATCCTATCGCGTAAAGATCCCCATTGTCCAAGATCCCGCGTTTTGCTGGTATCATGCCCACACTCACGATCTGACAGCTTCTCAAGTTTACCGGGGCCTCGCCGGGGCTTTCATGATCGATGACCCGGAGCGTGACGCCGTCCTCGGCCTGCCGACGGGGTCCCGTGACATCCCATTGCTGATACGGGATTGGAAATCCAATCCCTCTTTCGCACTGACTTACGCGCCAAGCATGTTCGAGCACATGTGGGGGTATCTTGGAAACACCATCCTGGTCAACGGCACGCCCGACGCCTGGTTGTCGGTCGATCAGGGAACTTGGCGATTCCGGCTGCTCAACGCCTGCAACGCCCGCGTGTTGCGGATCGGGTTTGATGATAACCGAACCTTTCATGTTTTCGCCTCTGACGGAGGACTCACCGGCATGATGGAACCGGTGACCGCGTTTGACCTTTCGCCCGGGCAAAGGGTTGAAATACTGGCATCATTCGACAACATCCCGGTGGGAGGGTCGGTTTCCCTGCGCAGCCTGTTTTTCCCGATCGCCGCACCCGCCGGGGGCCCGGCCGGACCGAGGCAAGGAGACCCTTTGCCCATCATGACATTCCACATTGATCAAGTCGGCATCTCCGATCCCCTGCCCACTGTCATGCCAGCGCCGGATTTGCCGGATGAATTACTCTCCCGGCGCACCCGGAACTTCAACCTTGGCGTGGTCAACGGGCAACACACCATTAACAATCAAGTTTATCAATTGGGCCGGACCGATTTTGAGGTTCCGCCGGGAGAAATCGAAATCTGGCAATTCACCAATCAAACGGCCAACCACCATCCGATGCATGTCCATGGAGCCTTTTTCAAGGTTCTTTCCCGCAATGCTTCCCTCCCCACTTTGCCAACGGACCGGGGTTGGCGGGACACGGTCACCGTTTTTCCAAATGAAACCGTGCGCGTGGCCATACGCTTCGGCCCCAGGCCGGGTCTTTATTTGCTGCATTGTCACAATCTCGAACATGAGCATGAGATGATGCAGAATTTCGCTTTGCTGGATCCGGTTCCGCCACCACTGGACATTCAGCAAGGGGAAAGTCAAGTCGTGGTGTCCTGGCCGAACCCATCCGATGGATGGGTGTTGGAAAGCTCGGATGACCTAGTCCGTTGGCAAGCCGCGGAAGGAGAACCCCAAGCGGTGGCCAACCGTTTGGAATGGTGGGAAACCACCCACGCGCCCTCCCGTTTTTATCGATTGGTCATGCCGGCAAACCTTTGATTGGATCCACTGACCGATGATTTCCGGTAAAAGGGCCGCGTTGGGGTCCGGGGTCAGCCCTCGTTGGGGTCCGGGGTCAGGTAACATGAAAGGAAAAATCCTTCGATCCGGGCTATATTCGGAGCGGT
>PXDN01000106.1 GCA_003566375.1 Opitutia bacterium | reverse complement strand
TGTCATCTGTTACTTCTCCTTACCAATTCGGATCATCTCACAAAAAAAGATCTTGCTCTGCTGTTTCCAAGTCTTCTATTTCCGGTACGTCTGCCTCCTCTACGGGAGCCGCTTCCAATTCACGAACAACTTTGGTTGGACGAACCTCGGGTGTAACGGTATATTCTACCCCTTCCGGAACCGTTTCCAATACCACATGACGATTTGAAGCGTCAATCTCAATAACGCGATACTGTATTCCGTCTAGCGAAAAGGCATCCTCAATACGCACTTCAAACGAATGCTGCGGACGCTCCCGTCCCATCCGCAAAGTTGCGGTTCTTTCAACATGCGATACAGGATCATCAATCACCAGCACGATCCGATCACCACGCGGAGACAGGATGGTCAGCTCCGAACGGTCCACTGTGCCAGGGCGCGGAGGTTCTGCCGGCACAATGACTTCCCGATACGACGCAATGGTAAAATCATCTATCGTATCGCCAATCGTGAGAAACTCCGTCCGCGTGGTGCCATCAGGTAGTCGATAATTGATTCCGAAACGGTGCCCTGTCGCGGTACGCACACGGCTCCGAAACTCTAGGTCAAATCGTTCACCCTCGATGGTGTCTACGATCAACCAATCTATTAAAGGCGGATGACTGTTAGGATCGTTGGGATCCGTCCCGTACAGATAGTGTTCTAAATTGGTAAAGCCATCCCCATCGCGATCTTCATCCGCATCAGATGGATCATGCGGATCCAAACCATGTTTTTCTTCCCACCACGTCGGCATACCGTCTCCATCGTGATCCAACGTCTCAATTTCGGGGGGCTCAACACTCGCACCACAAAACGGACAATCATCTGCCTCGACAGGAACAGGATGCCTGCACTCAGCACAACTAAACCGTGACTCAGGCACAAAAAACCACCTCGTCCGATGTTCCCCTGTTGCAAGCTGGGCAGGATGCGCAATCATATGCACGGCCCCCTCGTATATAAGATCCGTAATCGTATCAATATGTTCACGATCAGGACTGAGGTATCGCATCCATTGGTCAAAATCTGCGGTGCGCTGACGTATGGTCCCCGATTGCATAAGTAAAAAAAGCAAGGTAAACAAAAGTGCGCCAACCGCAACGAACGCCAATACGCGATCATAATGGTTACGAACCCAACCGATAACTCCGTTAATCGCGAGTTTCATCTACACTCCTGAACTTGTACACATCCACTTCCAAACGCACTTGCATAGGCGTTTCCATTTCAATACCGCTAACCGGTCGACTTGTTCCCAACAAAGGGGTCGGAGCCGCACCAGGCTCCTGCGTAGCTTCTTCGCCGCCGCCAAAGAGGAAAGAAACATCCGTTTCAGAGGATTGAGGACGCCGATCAGCACCTGTACCTTCCGCCTGCGAAGGCACCATGCTCGGCACGTCTTTACGCAGTCGTATGGTTCGCACCACGGTATACATGGGATTTGCCGCTAACGCATTCAGGAGTTTCGTTAAAGCCTCTTCGCGCGCACTGAATTCAAACACAAACCGATAGGTGGCAAACATATCCTCGGCGCCCAAAACGCCAGGTTGCCGGGGAGAGCGCACTGCACGAGTCCGATCCGGGGTTCTACCGCGCACCGGAGCCGCACCACGACGCCCAGACGCCGGCTCGCGCGAACGCGGTTCTTCCGCAGCCGTTTCCTCTTCAAAAACATCACGCCGAATCGCGCTCAATGCCGTAATTTCACTTTCATACATCAACCGCACGAGACGCGTGACGATGATCAATTGTTCCGTGAGACGAGGAACATCTTCAAGAGACGGTAGCAAACCCGTGCCCGCATATCGTTCAAACCCAAAAGCAAAATCCGTACCGGCATCCGGCAATCGAATACGCGAACGATTTGCTTGCCGTCGCAACGTGTTACGCGAAAGCTCTAAACGCTCGACAAACTGCGGAGGACTACGATCTGCACGGGAAATATTTTCTTCCCCTAATTTTGTAATGAGTCGCTCAAACCATGTTTCCAGTTGCTCGCGGTTTTCGCGTTCCAACGCTACATTCTCATCTGAAGGGAAAACTTCAGAACGGTAAAGCTGGGTAAGACGCGAACGAAGCTGGTTGAAATCCTGCTCTTTTTCCCGATACTGCATGATATTGCGCACAAGCAAACCTGAGGCAGCCAAGAACAGAACAACACCAACGCCACTTGCCGCATACGTAATAATCTGTTTTCTTTTCATGAGTGTCTCGTCACCTCTACTGCGTGGGAATCGCTTCAGCAAGAACAAGTTGCAAAATAATTTCGCGACGATAAGAACCAATCGACATACGAACGATTTCACTGCCATCTTCGAAGGACGCCGTTTGACGCAATCGATCACGCAAAAGCTCCGCCGCCGTTCCTTCGCCTGTGTCCTCCATACGATCGGAAAAACCCTGAACGGTGACGCGAAGGCTAGTAACCTTCCCGGCCGTCAGTTCGGGTTCCAATGCGGAAATCCACATTCCATCAGCCAATGATTCTCCGATCGCCTGCAAAAGGTCAATCCAACGGGTTCGCAGAGCAACTTGCTCGGCAAGCATATCAAATTGCGCCTCAGCAAGTTGCCGTTCTTCAGATACCGACACAAATTGCTGTTGAATAGCCGTTAAGTTTTGAACGGCCCGATCCAGTCGCTCGGTGCGCTCAGCCAAAGCGCGCCCCGCCAATGCAAAGTACCCTCCCCATCCAACCATGCTCAGCGCAACCGCAGCAGCCGTCGCAATAAAAAACGGTTTCCTGCGTCTAAATGTCTTTAAAGCAACCAGATCCGGAGGCAATAAATTAATACCAACCAAGCCATGACCTGCGTGCCGTAATGCCAAGCCAACAAGTTCGCCCATGCACTGAATATCTTGATTTAATGCATCAACATCCACCCCAGCGTCGACCTCTACCGCATCAAATGGATTAAAATAAGACACAGGAACACGTAGCTTGTCTTGAAAAAACGTGTCCACATGCCCCAGCATGGAACTCCCACCGGTTAACAATACCATATCCGGCGAGGAACCACCCTGTTGGCTACGATAAAAATTAATGGAACGGTTCACTTCCGCATGTAGTCGCGTCAATACGTTACGAATGATCTTGGACGCTTGCTCGGCAACCTCACTGTCCCCTGCCGATGTCACGCCACCAAAAGAGACAAAACCTTCCTCTTTCTTAATTTGTTCGGCCTCTTCAAACGAAACATCGAAGGCCTTCATTAACTCCTGCGTTATGGTATTCCCTGCCACGGGAATGCTGCGGCTGAATACCCGGTTTTGCTCCATAAAAATTAAATTGGAGGAACGCGCGCCAATATCGAGAATCATGACACAATCCGACACATCCTGACGCGTATAATACACCGCATTCAAAAGTGCCATCGGCGCCACATCAACAATTTCAGGCTCAAGATCCGCTGCTTGTGCACAGTCTGTCAAACGCTTGATATTCTCAATCTTGGCTGCCACCAACATGACATTGAGTTCATCGTCCGCATCACCAATCAATTGGTAGTCCCAAACAACCTCATCGATCGGAAACGGAACATTCTGCTCTGCTTCGTATTGAATAATCTGCGGCAGCTTGTCCTTACCAACTGGCGGCAGCTTCACAAAACGCGGAAAGACAACCTGCCCTGAAACGGACAACATCATGGGGCCAGGCTTGATTCCCAAATCATGCATTTGATCACGAATCGCCGTAACGATAAACGCCAAACGATCGCTTTCGGTGCCGCCTTCACTCTCAATAGGGCTGATACCATATCGCGTAAGCGTTGGTGCGCCACCCTTGTTGATGAAAAACTCTCCAACAGCGACTTTGCTCGCACCTAAATCTACAGTAATCAAACGTTTTTTTTCAAACATGCGAACTCCGCAGCTTAACGAATAAATTCGGCATCATCATAATTGATGAAAGACCAAGGCGTTTCCGTTCGGTCTAGGAGATACCCATCACGTATACTCAGTACCGGATTATCCACAACAAGTGGATTTTCCCACCATGCTTCGGGCAAATCAATAGCCGTATCCTCCTGTTCCGAAACGACCTGGCCATTGATTGTCACAATGGCAGCAGCAGCAACAACCCGTCCAAACCGGCGCAGCGCAACAGGCCGCAAGAATGCGTCTGCCATCCGTGTACGGTCCCGTCCACCGGCCAAGTCCACATATCGGATGTTGCGACGAAACAAACTATACAGGTTTTCATCTGTGTCTGGATCCCGAATCATCGAAAGCACAAAAAACTGTACGGTCATCTCATCAACCCATGGCACCTGCACGTCATACTGCAGCACCAATCGCTGCCAGTCTTGCGGAGAACGAGTACCCCGTTCTGCGGTGGTATTGAATACGGGGGTTTGCACGACTGCTCGTGGCCCCACCCCATTGAAACTACGCACGCGAATCATGTCTTCCGGCGCCACATCATCCGGCGTCCGCGTCGCTGTGGGTATACGTCCCTGACCAGAAGCATGCATCGTAAACAAACTAGAAAGAATGAGGGTCATATAAAAGATTTTCGACATATTCACATCTCCGATCTCTGCGGGGTTTCCCAAGTAGAGCAGGTTTACACGAAACGACCTTCTTAACACTAAGT
>PXDN01000329.1 GCA_003566375.1 Opitutia bacterium | reverse complement strand
TACCCGGTCACTCCGCCCGTTGAGCACCATGGAGACGAGGGCCTGGGAGACGCCAAACCGCCTGGCGATGGCTTGCTGGGATACCTTGGATCTGGGACCGGGTTCTTTCATAAAACAAAACCAACGCACCATCCATAAAACCAAGCCGGAAGCAAGGCTTTGGTTTATATTTATAACAATCCGGCTTCGGGACACTCCTTGGTGGAGGGTTTTACCCCACGACCCGGATGGTACGGTTTGCGCGGTTGCCCTCCCGACGGGACAACGCCGGGCTGCTCCCATGCCCGCGGTTCAAAGATTGACGGATGGGGCCGCATGGGAAATAACCGCCCTATTCACACAGGCATGTAGCGCCACGCACCTTATTTTCATCATGCAAATGAACGCCCGCCTTCCCTTACTTTTCACCTTAATTGGCCTGGTGGCCGGCGCAGCGGCCGCACCAAGCCTCCGCGCCGACAAACAGCCTCCCGATCCGCTCGGCGGCCCGCCTTTTGTCTCCGCCGCCGCTTGGGGCGTTTACGACTGGGATTCCGGCGACCTGCTCGCCGGCGAAAACCTCGATGAGGTCCGCAGCGTCGCCAGCACCACCAAAATCATGACCGCCTGGCTGGCCATTCTCGAAATCGACAAGAATCCGGAATTGCTGGAGGAGACGGTCACCTTTTCCGAACGCGCCGGGAACACGCGGGGTTCCTCCAGCCGGATCGGGCCGGGCGAATCGGTCTTGCTGGAAGACCTCCTTTACGGGCTCATGCTACCCTCCGGCAACGATGCCTCGGTCGCCATCGGCGAGTTTATCGGACGCCGGTATTTGTCCGGCGATTTCGAACCCGACCCCGATGCCGAAGGCGAACCGCCCTTTGACCGCGCGGCCTACGACGCGTTTATCGAGCGCATGAACGAAACCGCCGCCGAGCTGGGTTTGGCCAACACCCGTTACGTTAACACCCACGGACTGGACGCGGACGGGCATGCATCGTCGGTGGCCGATCTGGCCAAGCTGAGCCGTCATGTGACCCGCCACCCTCTCTTTCGCAAAATCACCGGCACCCGGACACACACCGGAAACGTGACCACCGTGGAGGGCGAAACGCGGGAAGCCGCGTGGCGCAACACCAACCAGCTGCTCGGCATCGAGGGTTATTCCGGCGTAAAAACCGGCACCACCCGACGGGCCGGCGCCTGCCTGGTCTCCATCGGCTACCGCGGCAACGACCGTTTGCTGATCGTGGTGCTCGGCTCCACATCCGCTCCAGGCCGTTACGTGGACACCCGCAACCTCTACCGCTGGGCATGGCTGGAACGCGGCCACCGCCCCGAATAACGCGTTCACTCCTTGTAACCGATATTGCCATGAAAACACCCTGGACCTATTCCGTAACCGGCTACCAATTCACCGGCCGGTCCCATTCCGAGATTATCGACGTTTGTGCCGCGGCCGGGTTCGCCGGCATCGAGGCCACGCCCCTTCTCTTCCCCCGCGGCGGGTCGGCGGAATGCGGGCGGGCCGCCGCCGACTACCAAACGGCGGGCCTGGCCATCGACACCTTTCACCTGCCGTTCCGGCCCGAGGATGACATCACCTCCTTCTACGAAACCAACCGCCGCCAGGCCGTCAGTGAGATCAAAGGCTGGATGGAGACCGCCGCCGCCCTCGGGGCGCGGGCGGTCATCCAGCACCCAAGCTGCCTGCACGCTCCCCCGGCGGTCGAGGGGATGGACCCGTTTATCCGTGCCTTGGACAAAAGCCTTGGCGAACTGCTGCCATTCGCCGAGGAGTTGAAATTAATCATCGCCGTCGAAAACATGCCGTCCGGCCGCCACGGCGAACGCTTCGGCTCCCGCCCGGAACATTTCACCGAAATCGCCAGCCGGTTCGCCCACCCCCGCCTCGGGTTTTGCCTCGACACCGGCCACGCCCTGATGTCAGCCCATGGCGAGGCCCATCGGTTCTTCGAGACCATGCAACCGAGTCTCGCCGCCTACCACCTCGCCGACAACGCCGGCGACCGCGACTCCCACCTCGCGCCGGGCCGCGGGCGGGTCGGGTGGAACCGCCTGTTTCAGGCAATGCGGGACGCCGGTTTCACCGGCACCGCCTGCATAGAAACCCCGCCGTTCGATTACGGGCCGGATTACAGCCGGGAGGCATGGCAATCGTTGTTGCGGGAAACCACCGCCCTCTCCGACCTTGCGCTCTCAAACGAGAACTGAAACCGACCGAAGGCATCGCCGGAAACGCCGGGCAAAAGAAACCGGTTGCGCCCGCCGGTTGCGGAACTCTCAATGGTTGTTTTGTTGACTCATGCCTGAAACCGAAACCAAGCCACCCGCCCAACCGCTCCTGAGGGTCAAAGACCTGAAGGTGCATTTTCCCGTGCACGGCGGCGTTTTCCGGAGGGTGGTCGATCACGTGAAAGCGGTGGACGGGGTCGGTTTCGACGTTCCGCGCGGCAGCACCGTCGGTTTGGTGGGCGAGAGCGGGAGCGGAAAAACCACCATCGGGCGCTCCATCGTACGGCTCAACACCGTGACCGCCGGATCCATTCTTTACGAAGGAAAGGAAATCTCCCGGCTCTCCCGGAGCGCGTTTTTTTCCTACCGCAAACGCATCCAGATGATTTTCCAAGACCCCTTCAACTCGCTCAACCCGCGCATGACCGTGGAACGGATCATCGGCGAGGCGCTGGCCATCCACTTTCCCGGACGGGACGCCAAGTGGCGGCGGGAACGGTGCGGCGAGCTGTTGCGCCAAGTCGGCCTCGACAAAGAACACCTCCGCCGCTACCCGCACGAATTCAGCGGCGGCCAACGCCAGCGGATCGGCATCGCCCGCGCTCTGGCGGTCGAACCGGAGTTTATCATTTGCGACGAGCCGGTCAGCGCCCTGGATGTTTCGGTGCAGGCGGCAATCGTGAATCTCTTGCAGGATTTGCAGCAACAACTGGGCCTCACCTATCTCTTCATCGCCCATGACCTGGCGGTGGTGGAACACATCAGCGACACCGTCCTGGTGATGACCGGCGGCAAAATCGTTGAACAGGCAACCGCCGGGGAAATCTACCGGAATCCACAACACGAATACACCCGAAAGCTGCTCGAAGCCGTCCCCAAATTCTGACCGGACCGCATCATTCCCGCGGCGAAAGGGAACGGGCGAACTTTGATTGGAAAAAACCGCCTGAATGAGACAGATTGACCAGCAGTGAAGCAAACCACCAAAAACCTTCTCATTTGGACTCCGCTGATCACCTTGCTGCTGGTGGCCGCCGGAGCCATGGCCTTTTGGCGTCCGGTCCCGCCCGCGGCTCCTGAAAAAATCGAGTCCTCCGTCCAGCGGGTCGAAGGCAGCGTGATCCAACCGCGTGACAAACCCGACCCTGAAAAAGAGCCGTGAGTCCCGGCATCTTGCTATTTCTTTTCTTCATTTTTCCTATCACCCCGGCCGGGAACAAAAAAGACTTACGGCGGAAAACCGTAAGTCTTTCATTGAAAGTGGCGCACCCGTAGGGAGTCGAACCCCAAACCTTCTGATCCGTAGTCAGACGCTCTATCCAATTGAGCTACGGGTGCTCTACGAAAAACCAAGAAAATGGAGGGTGGCCCCGGGCTTGGCAAGCGGAACTTGCAAAAAAACTTTTCCCGGCGCGGCCAAAGAGGCCGATCAGGAGTCACGCATTGTTTTTACGTTTTTTGCGGAAACGCACCAAAAGGCCATTCGCTTGTCAAACAACCTTGCGAGCAACTACCAGGTGGAGAGTTTGCTCAATCGTAATTCAATAAATTGTTCCCTGCCATGAAACTGGTCATTGCGCTATTGGTCTTCCTGCTGTTCTTGGGTGGTGGTCTCGGATACCGCGCCCTGCGCCAGGCACAGGCCGAACATGAAATCAAACAGGCCGCCCTTGCCGCCGCTCAAGCCCAGGCCGAGGAGGAGCTGCGCCGGGAACGCGAAGCCTTGGATGCCCTCGGGCGGGAAGCCGAGGCACTCCGCATGCGGGCCGCGCGGGAAGCGGAGGAGCGGGCCGCCCGCGAGGAACAGTTGCGGATTCACCGCGCGCAACTGGAGCGGGAACGGGAGGCCCTGCGACAAGCGGAGCGGGAGGCGGAGGAAACCCGCGCCCGTTTGGAGGCCATCGCCCAACGGCAGCGGGAATTGGAAGCTGAAAAAGAACGGCTCGCCGCCATGCGGGAGGCCGGACAATCGGAATTGGAGACCCGGTTGCAATCCGTGACGGAGTCACTGGAACGGGAACGGCAAGCCCGAATCGCCGCCGAACGCGAAGCCGAGGAACGCCGCCGCCTCGCCGGGGAAGCCCTCGAACGGCAGCGTCGGGAAGAAGAACGATTGCGCGCGGTTCTCGCCGAACAGGAGCGGGCGGAGGAAGCCGTCCGCGCCCGCGGCGGTTCCCCACCCTACGATTACCGCCGCCGCGCCCATCAACGGCTGAGCGGTTATCTCGAACAGGAACAACCCGCACCCCGCGATTAAAACAAGACGCCGGGGCGTCACGGGTCATACTTCATAAATTTCCGTATTTAGGATTAGGGCCACCAACCCGACCGGTATGAAAATCACGGTGACGGTGACAAAAATCAAAATGACCAAAAGCAAAAATTGATGCCCTGAG
>PXDN01000105.1 GCA_003566375.1 Opitutia bacterium | reverse complement strand
TCTACGGCGGCACCTACAACCTGTTTCACCACACCTTGCCCAAGCTCGGCATCGAGATCACCTTCGTGGACGGGGATGACCCGGAGAATTTCCGCAAGGCGCTCAAGCCGTCCACCAAGTTGTTTTTCGGGGAAACCCTCGGCAATCCGCGCCTCAACATCTTTCCGGTCGAAGAGGTCGCCGCCATCGCCAAGGAGGCCGGCGTCGCCCTGGTTTTGGACAACACCGCCCTGTCACCCATTCTGCACCGTCCCATCGAGTGGGGCGCCAATGTGGTGGTGCACAGCACCACCAAGTTCATCGGCGGGCACGGCACCTCCATCGGCGGCATGGTGGTGGACGGCGGCAATTTTGACTGGGGGAACGGGCGCTACCCTGGTTTCACCACTCCGGACGCCAGTTATCACGGGCTGGTACACTGGGACGCGTTCAAAGAGTTTCCTCCCGCCGGCGGGGCCAACGTGGCTTACATCTTGAAGATGCGCCTGCAACTGCTTCGCGACATGGGCGGCTGCATTTCCCCGTTCAACTCCTTCCTGACCCTTCAGGGCCTGGAGACGGTTCACCTGCGCATGGAGCGGCATTGCCAAAACGCGCTCGCCGTCGCCAAGTACTTGGAATCCCATGACAAGGTTTCCTGGGTCAATTACCCCGGCCTTCCCGGCAGTCCCTATCACGACTTGGCCAGAAAATATCTTTCCGGCGGCCATTTCGGCGCGCTGATCGGTTTCGGGATCAAAGGGGGCATGGAAGCGGGCCGCAAGTTTATCGAAAGCCTGGAGATGTTCAGCCACCTGGCCAACATCGGGGACGCCAAATCCCTTGCCATCCACCCGGCCAGCACCACCCATTCCCAGTTGACTCCGGAAGAGCAGGCCAGCTCCGGCGTCACCGAGGATTACGTGCGGCTTTCCGTCGGGATCGAAGACGAAGGCGACATCATCGCCGACATTGAGCAGGCCCTCGCCCTGGCTTGAACATCCAGGGGTTGCCAATGCCGAGCCGATTCCTGCCTCCCCGTTTTGACACGGGTGGAAAAATCGCCCTGCTGGCCGGGCACGGGATTTATCCCGAGCTTGCCGCCCGGGCCATTCGGGAGGCGGGTATCCGACTTTGCTTGATCGGTTTCGAGGGGGAAACCGAGGATGCCTTTCAGGGCTCGTTTCCAGAAAGCGAAACACGGATGGTCAAAGTGGGGCAGTTGGGGAAAATGTTGAAAAGCCTCCAGCAGCTCGGTGCGACCCACGCCATGATGGCGGGCCGGATCACCCCCCGCCGCCTCTTTCGCGGCTTGCATCCCGATCTGCGCGCTTTGGCCATTTTGGCCACCCTGAAGGAAAAAAACGCCGAAACCATTTTCGGGGCCATCGCGCGGGAAATCGAAGCACGGGGGGTTACTTTGCTGGATGCCCGCTGCTTCATGGACGATCACATGGCGCTTCCCGGCATGATGACCCAATCGCGAAATCCGATCGACCACGACGCCCTGACCCACGGCGTCCGCATCGCCAAGGAAATCGCCCGCCTGGACATCGGCCAGGGGGTGGTGGTGCGCAAGGGCACGACCCTGGTGGTGGAGGGGTTCGACGGAACCGACGCCATGTTGCGCCGGGCCGCCTCCTTCGAGGCCGACGACTTGTTGTTTGTGAAAACCGTCAAACCGGAGCAGGATTACCGGTTTGACGTTCCCGCTTTTGGGCCGGTCACTCTGGATGTATTGGAAGAAGCCGGAATCACGTCGGTGGCCCTGGAAGCGGGGCGGACTCTCATTCTTGACCGCGCCAATGTTCTCGAGTCCGCCAACCGGAAGGGGATTCGCATTCACGGCTACCGGGAGGAGGATTTTCCCGGTTTGTTTCCCCGGCGGTTTGTGCCGTGATCCGGACCGCCCCGGCGGGCATTAATGGTATTGGCGGCGCAGGTTGGTGGGCAGGATGCCCATGGCTTCCCGGTATTTGGCCACCGTGCGGCGGGCCACCGTGAGGTTCCTTTTGGCCAATAAGTCGGCGATTTTCATGTCGCTGAGCGGTTTTTCCGGATCCTCATTCTCAATCAGGTGGGCGATGATGTCTTTGATTGACTTGTTCGAAACCGATTCCCCCTCCGCCGATTGATAGCCGGGGGTGAAGAAGTATTTGAACTCAAAAACGCCGTGCGGCGTGTCGATGTATTTGTTGGCGATCGCCCGGCTGACCGTGGTCTCGTGCACCCCGACCTTTTCCGCCACTTGCATCATGGTCAGCGGACGGAGCTTGGAGATGCCGTGGTCAAAGAAATCATTTTGCGCCCGCAGGATTTCGCGGGTGATTTTTTCGATGGTCTGCTGCCGCTGTTCGATGGAGCTGATCAGGAACTTTCCGGAGCGGATTTTTTCCCGGATGTATTCTTTTTCCTTGGACGAGAGCTTTCCGCCCGCGATCATGTCCTTGTAGGTTGAGCTGATTCGCAGGCGGGGGATGTATTCGTCATTCAGGGTCACGATCCAGTCGTCATCGTCGCGCTCGACCTTGACATCAGGAACCACCACGCGGTTTTGGTCCTCGCTGAAGCGGCGGCCGGGCGCCGGATCGAGGGCGGCGATTTCCTCAATGGCGTCCTCGATTTCGGAAGGGGCGCGCCCGAGTTGGCGGGCGATTTCGGGGATGCGGCGGCGAAGCAGGAGATCGAAATGATCCCGCACGATGACGGCCGCGGTGGAGGATTCCCGCTCGTTGAGTTTCAATTGTTGCAACAGGCAATCCCGGAGGTCGGCCGCTCCGATGCCGTGCGGGTCAAAGCTTTTCAGGATTTCCCACGCCGACTGCAACGAATCGAGGGGAAGTCCGGAGAGCAGGGCGATTTCGCGGATGGGCTGCGAAAGAAACCCCCGGTCGTCGATGGTGCCAATCAGGTATTCCAGGGCGATCCGTTCCTCCGGGGTCGCGTCCGCAAGGTCGGCCTGGGCCATGAGGTGTTCCTGAAGGGAGGTTTCGCTGACAATGGATTCAAAAAAATGCTCCCTTCGTTTGATGGCTTCCCGGGAATTGCGGTTGCCATCGCCGTTTTGACTCCACGCGTCGCGCCAGTCGTCATCCAATTCCTTGAGAAACTCCAAATCTCGGTCGGTTGCCTCGCCGTTTTCTCCACCTGCTTCGGTCGTTTCGCCGGAGGTTTCATCCACGCTGGTGGTTTCCATGGGCAATTCCTCCAGCAGGGGATTGCTTTGCAACTCTTCCTGAATGGTGGTGCGGAGTTCGAGCGCGGGCACCTGCAGGATTTTGAGGGATTGGCGCATTTGCGGCGCCAAAACCAAACTCTGGGTTTGTTTCTGAACCTGATGTAAACCTTGCGAAGGGAAAGCCATGTGATCAAACGATGGAAGACGCCTCAGACCGGTTTTGTCCAGTTTTGCGGTTCATTCGCCTCGCGGCCGTCGGCCCGCGTTTCAAAAAGTTCGTGCAGATAGGCGGCCAGCTTTTCGTTGGTGGGGCCGTAGCGGTCGCTGTAGAGATACCTTTCCAGATCCCCGAGCAGGGCCCCGGCGTCGGCGTGCCGGTCTTCCCGGCCGCGGGAGAGGAGTTTCTTGAGAATGGGGTCCAGTTTTTCATCGATTTCCGGTCTAGTGTCACGGAAGGAGGGAAGGGGCATTTCGAGGATGTTGCGGTGGCATTCCGGCCCGGTTTCGCCGCGAAAGATATTTTTCCCCAGCAGCATTTCCACCAACACGATCCCAACCGAGAACAGGTCCGCCCGACCGTCGGTGACCTCTTTGCGCACCTGTTCGGGAGACAGGTAATCGTCTTTGCCGGAAATCACTTCTCCTTCCTCGCAGTGCATCAGGTCGAGGGCCTTGGCGATGCCGAAATCGGTGATCTTCACGTCTCCCTCGCGGGTGATCATGATGTTTTTGGGGTTGATGTCGCGGTGCACAATGCCGAGCGGGCGACCCTCCGCGTCCGTTTTCGCATGGGCGTATTGCAAGCCGCGGCAGACGCGCGAGGCGATGAAGACGGCCCAATCGACCGGAACGGGCGCTCCTTTGCGTCGGTGGGCCTCGATGAATTCATCAAGGTTCCAACCGTTCACGAACTCCATCACGATGAAAAACTGCTCGCTGAATTCACCGAGATGATAGGTTTGGACGATGTTGGTGTGAATCAAGTCGGCCACCAACCGGGCCTCACCCACGAAATTGTCCTGGAATTCGTCGAAAAACGAAAGTTCTTCCCGGATCAGTTTGATGGCGACCAGCTTGGAAAAGCCGCCGGCCCCTTTCTGTTCGGCTTGGTAAACGATGCCCATTCCGCCCTCGGCGATGGGCCGGATGAGGCGGTAATGCGTTTCATGAAAAATGTTGGTAATTTCACTCACGGGCCGGTGACAGCGGGCGGCCCATCCGCCCGCATGAAAGTCGAATTCCATCAGGTTTTCCATTGAATGCAACCGCGTTAATTTTCCTTCGCCTTCCCTTTTGCGTTGCGGGAGCGGGCAAGTTTCCCCATGGGATTTGACATGAGAATTTTAGTAACGGGAGGGGCCGGTTTTCTCGGCAGTCATTTGTGCGAACGTTTGCTCAACGACGGGCAGGAGGTCATTTGCCTCGATAACTTTTTTACCGGACGAAAGAGCAACATCGCCCATTTGTTAAAAAATACCC
>PXDN01000194.1 GCA_003566375.1 Opitutia bacterium | reverse complement strand
TTTCCGAAACCGGGTCGAGCATTTGGCTGTCCTCGACCGTGACCCACTTGCCGGTGGAGTTGATCAAGGTGTTGCCAAAGGAAAAGCCCACCGCCGTGGTTCGCCGCACCCAGACGTTTTGGGCGGCGGTCACCGTGATGAACCGCCACGAGTGGTCTTCGTCGGTCCCGCCTTGGTTGACGGAGTGGCCGCGGATGTCTTCGACCCCCACTTGGGAAATGCGGTTGTTGAAGGTGTAGCGGTAAACCGTGCCACCGCCGAATTGCTGGTCGAGCGAGTTGGCCAGCGGCGCGTCCACCGTGATGCGGTTGCCCTCGATGGCGGTGATGATGCGGTCGTAACGGATGTCGTAGGCGCCCGCAGCCCATTGGGTGACCGGCAGGCCGTCGCTCCGCGGGGGGATCTGGTCCATGCCGATGGCCGAGATCCACTCGGCGGTGCTGGGACGGTGCACGAGCACCGCGTCGCCCACCCGATAGGGAGTGGTGTTGGTCACGTGAAAACTCCGCGCGCCCACCGGCACGTACTCGTCGGTGATCGGGCGGGTGGTGTTGGCCACGGTGGACCAATTTCCGCTGCCGGCGATTTCAATCAAAGTCCGCTGGCTCGTCCCGGTGGCGTTGAGCACGGTGCCGCCGGGACCATCCCCCTCCCCGCGCAACACCACCCCGCTGGCGGTGATGCGAAGTTGGCCGCCGATGTTGTAGGTGCCTTGGCGCAAAAGGACCGCCCCGCGAAACCCGTTCTCGTCCAACGGGAGCGAGGAAACGTGGTCGATGGCTCCTTGAATCATCTGGGTATTGTCCCCCGGATGGGGCGCCAAGGAGACGCGGGTCGGCACGTCATCGGGAATCGGCACGCCGCCGCCCATGTAACCGGCGTTGGAAAAGTCGGGAATGCGGTTGCCCCGCTCGTCGGTGGTGTAAACCAGCCGCCCGTGCTCCCCCATCATCACCATCGGAATTTCCGGCAGGGGTGGAGGATCGGCGAGCACATGGGCGCCTTCCACCACCGTGAAGTTGTCGAGGTCGAAGGACGCAACGGCCGCGCTGTCGGTGATGAAGCTGACCGCGTTGACCGACGCCGCCCCGCTCGCCTCCCGGTAGCCGGCGTATTCGGGAATCAACAACAATCCGTTGGCCCAGACCGCGGTGCGGTTGGAGGCGAGCGAAGCCGTTCCACCGCCGGGGGTCTCGTATTGGATCGGGACGGCGCTGTTGTTCAGGATCACGTCAAACCGGATGACCGCGTCGTTGGAACCGTATCCGGCGGAGGGTGACGTTTCACGAATGACGCGGGAAATGAGGTTGAGCGAAAAGATGTATTGGCGGGCGGTGCTGCCCGCCGCGTAATAGGTGATGTTGAGCCAGCGGTGGTCGTTCGGGGTGTTTCGGCCGATGAACTCGAAACTGGTCGTGACCACCTCCGCGCTCCCGGCCAAATTGGCCCTCAAATTCATGTGCTGGCTGTCGCGGACACGCAAATACCGGTTGGCCGTCCCGCGCCCGAAATCATTGTCTTCGTCCGCCCCCACTGAGACGGACCCCGCCTGATGGGCATTTCCCGCGGAAAAACTCCAGGTGCCGACGTCGGCTTGCGATGGCAGGACTCCGGGCGAATCGTTGGAAAAATCGGTTTGAAACAACGTCTGCCCGGCCCAACCGGACACCGCCGTCATAACAACCCACGCGAGCGCGCCCGCAGCGGCGCGAACCGGAAAAGGTTTCAAAATCATTTAGCGAAATGAAGCCTGAACCGACCGCTTGGCAAGAGTAACCATGGGTTTACCCCACCTGGTCAGACACCCCTTATCGGCCAATTTTACAATTCCGGTTTGCCATGAAAGGCCATTTGCATTGGCTTGATTCCTTTAAACCATCGAATCTAGATTCCATACCATGTCTCACGATACACGCCTTGAATCCGTCAATCAGGACGAACCGCAGAAGCAGGAAACCGGGAAATGCCCGTTTATGAGCGGAGCGCTCAACCCAACCGCCGGGAGTGGTTTCTCCAACCGTGATTGGTGGCCGAAACAGTTGCGCCTGAACATCCTCCGTCAGCATTCAACTCTCTCCAATCCAATGGGTGAGGAATTCGACTACACCGAGGCCTTCCAGTCGCTCGACCTCGACGCGGTGAAAAAGGATCTCACCGGTCTGATGACCGATTCCCAGGATTGGTGGCCTGCCGACTACGGCCACTACGGGCCCCTCTTCATCCGCATGGCCTGGCACAGCGCGGGCACCTACCGCACCGCCGACGGGCGCGGGGGAGGCGGCACCGGCACGCAACGATTCGCTCCCCTCAACAGCTGGCCGGACAACGCCAATCTCGACAAGGCCCGCCTTCTGCTCTGGCCGATCAAAAAGAAATACGGCGATAAAATTTCCTGGGCCGACCTGATGATTCTGGCGGGCAACGTCGCCTTGGAATCGATGGGCTTCAAAACATTCGGTTTCGCCGGAGGCCGCGTTGACGTCTGGGAACCGGAAGAGGACATCTACTGGGGCCCCGAAGCGGAATGGCTCGGCGACAAACGGTATTCCGGTGACCGCGATCTGCAAAACCCGCTCGCGGCCGTGCAGATGGGTCTGATTTACGTCAATCCGGAAGGCCCGAACGGCAATCCCGATCCCCTCGCCGCCGCCAAGGATATCCGCGAAACCTTCGCCCGCATGGCGATGAACGATG
The DNA here is from genome assembly GCA_003566375.1 of Opitutia bacterium. GTDB lineage: Bacteria > Verrucomicrobiota > Verrucomicrobiia > Opitutales > T3Sed10-336 > T3Sed10-336. The sequence continues at coordinate 1,982 of PXDN01000194.1, read as the reverse complement.
AGGAGACGGTCGCTCTGATCGCGGGCGGCCACACTTTTGGCAAGGTCCATGGCGCGGCCGACCCGAATGAATACGTCGGCCCCGAGCCGGCCGCCGCGCCTATCGCCGAGCAGGGCTTGGGGTGGCGCAACAAGTTCGGGCCGGGGCACGGTGAGCACACCATCACCAGCGGCCTTGAGGGGGCGTGGACCACCACCCCCACCAAGTGGAGCAACAACTACTTTGAAAACCTTTTCAAATATGAGTGGGAACTGACCAAAAGCCCCGCCGGGGCCTACCAGTGGAAACCGAAGGGAGACGCCGGCGCGGGCACCGTGCCCGACGCGCACAATCCTGAAAAAAGCCACGCCCCCATGATGCTGACCACCGACCTCTCGCTCAAGGTCGATCCGGCCTACGCCAAGATTTCAAAGCGGTTTTATGAAAATCCGGATGAGTTTGCCGACGCCTTCGCCCGCGCCTGGTTCAAGCTGACCCACCGCGACATGGGGCCGCGCGCCCGCTACCTCGGGCCGGAAGTGCCGGAAGAGGAAATGGACTGGCAGGATCCCGTGCCGCCGGTGGACCATGAACTGATTGGCGAGACCGAGAAAAATTTGCTCAAAAAAGCGATCCTCGCCACCGGGCTGACCGTTTCGCAGCTCGTCTCCACCGCTTGGGCCTCCGCCTCGACTTTCCGCGGTTCCGACATGCGCGGCGGAGCCAACGGCGCCCGCCTCCGCCTCGCCCCGCATAAGTATTGGGAAGTCAACCACCCCTCGGAACTCCCGAAAATCCTCGACGCCCTCGAAGGCGTGCAAAAGAAATTCAACGAGGGTCGCTCCGACGGGAAAAAGGTCTCCCTGGCCGACCTGATCGTCCTCGGCGGTTGCGCGGGGGTTGAAGAAGCCGCGCGCCGCGCCGGACACGAAGTCACCGTACCCTTCACGCCGGGGCGCACCGACGCCTCGCAGGAGCAGACCGACGTCGAGTCCTTTGCCTTCCTCGAACCGGAAGCGGACGGGTTCCGCAACTACGCCAAACGCCGCTACACCGTCTCCGCCGAGGAGATGCTGGTGGACCGCGCCCAGCTCCTCACCCTCACCGCGCCGGAGATGACCGTCCTCGTCGGCGGGTTGCGCGTTCTCGGAGCCAACCATGGTGGCTCCAAGCACGGCGTCTTCACCGACCGTCCGGAGACCCTGACCAACGACTTCTTCGCCAACCTGCTCGACCTCGGGGTGACGTGGAAGGCCACCTCGGAAGAAGAAATTGAATTCGAGGGCCGCGACCGCAAAACCGGCGATCTCAAATGGACCGGCACACGCGTGGACCTGATTTTCGGTTCCAACTCCGAGCTGCGCGCCCTCGCCGAGGTCTATGCCACCGCGGACGGGGAAGCCCGTTTTCTTCGGGACTTCGTCAAAACCTGGCACAAAGTCATGGAACTGGACCGCTTTGACCTGAAGTAAGGCGCTCCAACTTGCACACCGGAGGTGCGGAGCACAGGAGCGCCAGCCTTCAGGCGGCGGAACCGTGGCCCCGTCGTAACCGCTTGCACACCGCATCCGCACACTGAAGTGAGGCGCTCCAACTTGCACACCGCAATTCGCCGGTAACAGGAGCGCCAAGCTTTGGACAGGGGCAACGACAGCCGGGGCAACCGCTTGCCAACCGCGTTGCGGCTCTTCAGGAGCGACGCGCTTCAGCCGTCGGCCCGTGGATCGGGGTTTACCGAAAAACCCGCATTACTCCCGCCGCCGCCAAATTCCAACTGCCAGCAGCGCGACCGCGCCTCCCAGCAGGGGCGCCGCTGCGGGTTCGGGGATGATGGCGAATGTCACATTTCGGTTACGCGCTCGATTCCATCGACCCAGAGACTCGCCTCCTCCAGAATCGGGTCGTAAACCAAAGCATATTCATGGTAATCCAGCGCATCTGTTTGGAGTGAAAAGGGCTGAATTCCATCGCCTGATACAACGATTTCTCCGCCGTCAATTGCA
>PXDN01000275.1 GCA_003566375.1 Opitutia bacterium | reverse complement strand
GGGAGGGCTGGAGGCCCTCGAGCAGTTTTTCGCCCATGCGCCGCCGAACTGCGGGCTGGCGTTTGTGGTCATCCAACACCTCGACCCGACGCGCGAGGGGATGATGCCGGAGTTGTTGCGGCGCGGCGCGGCAATGGAGGTTTCCGAGGTGGAAGACGGCACACGGGTGCAAAAAAACCACATTTATGTGATTCCGCCCAACAAGGACATTTCCATTCTGCACGGGGTTTTGCATTTGCTGGAACCGACCGCCCCGCGCGGACTGCGCCTGCCCATTGATTTTTTCCTGCGCTCCCTCGCCATGGATCAACGGGAGCGCGGCATCGGTGTGATCCTTTCCGGGATGGGCTCAGACGGCACGCTCGGGTTGCGGGCGATCAAGGAGAAGGGCGGCCTGGTTCTCGTGCAGGACCCCAAGACGGCGAAGTGCGACAGCATGCCCGGCAGCGCCATCGAAGCGGGCCTTGCCGACATCGTCGCTCCGGCCGGCGAGATTCCCGCGAAAATCCTCGCCTGGCTGCAACGCAAACCGCTGGTTTCGGGAAGCGGAGAGGTCCTGCTGGAGAGTGCGCGCGGCGCGCTGGAGAAGGCGGTGATCCTCCTGCGCGAACACGGCGGCAACGACTTTTCGCACTACAAGCGCAACACCCTCCACCGCCGCATCGAGCGCCGCATGGGCATCCACCAGATCGACCGGATTGAGGCCTACATCCGTTACCTCCGCGAGAATCCCCAGGAACTGGATCTGCTTTTCAAGGAATTGCTCATCGGGGTAACGAGTTTTTTCCGCGACCGGGCCGCGTGGGACTGTTTGGGCGGGACGGTCCTTCCCGCGCTTTTTGCCAAGCGCCCTTCGCGCCATGTCCTGCGCGCGTGGGTTCCCGGTTGCTCAACCGGCGAGGAGGCTTATTCGCTGGCCATGGTTTTGAAGGAAACCGTCGGCGCGGAGCCGACGTCGGGTAATTGCCCGATCCAGATTTTTGCCACGGATCTCGACGGCGACGCCATCGTCCGGGCCCGGGCTGGCCTCTACCCGGAAAACATCGCCGCCGATGTCCCGGCGGAGCGGCTCGAGCGGTTCTTCGTCAAGGAGGAACGCGGCTACCGGGTCCGCGCGGAGATCCGGGAAATGGTCGTTTTCGCGCCCCAGAATCTCATCATGGACCCGCCCTTCACCAAGCTGGACATTCTGAGCTGCCGCAACCTCATGATCTACCTCGGCCCGGAGATGCAGCAAAAATTGATTCCGCTTTTTCACTACAGTTTATTGCCGGGAGGAATCCTGTTTCTCGGCAGTGCGGAGACCGTGGGTGAGTTCACCTCCCTGTTTTCGCCGGTCGATGCCAAGATGCGACTCTTTCGGCGCCTTGAATCGAAGGGCCGGCAGCCTCCGCCGGAGTTTCCGGCGGTTTTCACCGAACCGGAGCCCGAAAGGCGGGGGTCCTCCCGCGCGGCCCGGCCCGCCGCGAGCCTGCAGTCGTTGGCCGACAAACTGGTCCTGCGTTCCTACGCTCCGCCGACCGTTCTGGTGAATGACATGGGCGACATTCTCTACATCAGCGGCCGCACGGGAAAGTATTTGGAACCGGCGGCGGGCAAGGCGAACTGGAATCTCTTTGCCATGGCCCGCGAAGGCATGCGCGAGGAGCTTTTCGGCGCGTTTCAAAAGGTGCTGCGGAAAGAAGAACCGGCCACCGTCCGCGGATTGCGGCCCGAGGGAATGGCGGAAGGCCATGCCGTGGATGTCCGCATGGAGCGTCTGGAGAGCGAGAGTGAATTGCAGGGATTGGTGATCCTCGTTTTCAACGATGTTTCCCTTCCAACCGTCGCAAAGCGGAGAAAGCGTTCCTCCGCGGAGCCACTCCGGTTGAAAGAACTCCAGCGCGAGTTGGAGGAGGCGAGGGAAGACGCGCGGCTGACGCGCGACAGCATGCAAACGACCCAGGAGGAACTCCGCTCCGCCAACGAAGAGATGCAGTCCACCAACGAGGAACTGCAGTCCACCAACGAGGAACTGATGACCTCGAAAGAGGAGATGCAGTCGCTCAACGAGGAGTTGCAGACCGTGAATGCCGAGCTGCAGGCCAAGGTCGATGAGCTGTCCCGCACCAGCAGCGATATGAAAAACCTCCTCGACAGCACCGACATCGCGACGGTCTTTCTGGACAACGATCTGAACGTGCGGCGTTTTACGGAACGCGCGACGGCGGTCGTCAAGCTGATCCCCGGGGACCTCGGCCGCCCCATCACCGACCTTTCGTCGCGCCTCTGCTATCCCGAACTCGCGGAAGACGTGCGCAGGGTCTTGCGGAAGCTGCTGGCCTCGGAGAAATCCGTGAGCACGGAGGACGGCGGCTGGTTTACGGTGCGCATCATGCCCTACCGGACGGTGGACAACCGGATCGACGGGGTCGTTATCACCTTTTCCGACATCACGGCGGCGAAGCGCCTGGAGGCGGGTTTGCGGGAGCGCCAAGCCGAGTTGGAGACCCGCGTCTCCAGTGATGGGAACAATTCGGGAGGTCAATCCGATGCCACCTAGCCAACCAACTTTTACCATGGATGCCGCGGAATTGCGCCGCCGGGCGGAGGAACGCCTGCGGAGGGAGAGCCCGACGCTGCCGGAGGGCGACCCGCGCCGCATCCTGCATGAACTGCAGGTCCACCAGATCCAACTGGAGATGCAGAATGAGGAACTGCGCGACGCCCGCGGCCAGCTCGAGTTGCTGGTGGATAAATACACCGACCTCTATGATTTCGCGCCGGTGGGTTATTTCTCACTTGATGCGGCGGCCGGCATAAAGGAAGTCAACTTGACCGGGGCGGCGATGCTTGGGATCGAGCGTTCCCATTTGCTCCGGCGGCGGTTTTCCGGCTTTGTCGCCCCCGAGAACCGTTCGGCCTTCGGCGTTTTCCTGCGCGATGTTTTTGCCGACGATGGCAAGAAGGTGTGCGAGGTGGCGTTGGATAACGGGTTGGGCGGAACCGTGTGGGTCGATTTACAGGGAATGCGAACCATGCGCGAGGCCGGGACCGAGCCCCTCTGCCGCTTGGCCGTCTCCGATATTACGTCGCTGAAACAAGCCGCCGAGGCCCAACGCCGGGCGGAGGCCATGAAGGCGGCCAACGAGGCTCTGGAGACGGAAGTCTCCCGTAGAAAAGGGACTGAGAAAACGCTCCGGGCGAGCAAGCGGCGCCAGAACCATTTGCTCACGGAGTCCCGGAGCATGCAGGAGCAGTTGCGCCTTCTCTCCCACCAAGTCCTGCATGTGCAGGAAGAGGAGCGCAGGCGCATCAGTGTCGATCTGCACGATGAAATCGCGCAAACCCTGGTGGTGATCAACGTTCACCTCGCCTCGCTCGCAAACGACGACATTGCCGACAAAGGCCGGATGCAGGGGAAGATCAGGAAAACGCAGAAGTTGGTTGAGCAGTCGGTGGAAAGCGTGCACCGCTTTGCCATGGGCCTGCGCCCGACGGTGCTGGACCACTTCGGGCTGGTCCAGGCCCTGCGGGCCTGTGCGAAGGAATTCACGGAGCAAACAAACCTTCCCGTTCACCTGGAGATACCCGGCGAGTTGTTGCCGCTCGGCGACGGGCCATCCGTGGCGCTCTACCGCGTGGCGCAGGCCGCCTTGTCAAATATCGCCCGGCACGCGGAGGCGACGGAGGCGCGCCTGACGCTCCGGCAGACCCAGCGGACCCTGATCATGGAAATTGCGGACAATGGAAAGGCCTTCGACGTAAAACGCGCGCACTCGGAGAATAAGACGAATCGACTGGGACTGATTGGGATGAGGGAACGCACTGAAATGGTCGGAGGCCGGTTCAGCGTCACCTCGGCGCCCGGCAGGGGAACCACCGTTTCCGTGCGACTGCCCTTTGCCCAAGCCCGTTCATCCCGCCCATCAAAAACCAAGGATTCCACATGAAAACCAAAATTACCGTCATTCTTGCCGAAGATCACCTCATCGTGCGCGAGGGGATTCGAAATCTCCTTGAAACCGAAGGCGACTTTACCGTCGTCGCCGAAGCGAAAACCGGCCGCGAGGTCGTCGAGCAGGCCTCCCGGCTGCGGCCGGACGTCGTGGTCATGGATATCGCCATGCCGAATCTCAACGGATTGGAAGCGTGCCGGCAATTGTCGGCGGCGGCCAAGCCCACCCGCGTGCTCATCCTCTCGGCCCACGGGAATGACGCCTATGTTGAAGGCGCCCTCGACGCCGGGGCGGCCGGCTTTGTGCTCAAGCAGGCGCCCGGCCGCGCGCTCGCCCACGCCATCCGGGAGGTTCACGCGGGGAGGCGGTTTTTCAGCGAGGCCATTCACCGGCGATTCCGCGACCCGGAAACCGATTTTCGCGCCGAAACCGCCCCCCGCAAGCACGCGTCCCTGACGCCGCGGGAAGCCGAAGTGCTCCAGTTGGTCGCGGAAGGCAAAGCCAACAAGGAGACGGCCGACGAGTTGGGCATCAGCATAAAGACGGTTGAAAAGCACCGCACCAATCTCATGCGCAAACTCAACCTGCACGACACCGCCGGTCTCACCCGTTACGCCATCGATACCGGCGTGATTGAAAGCAGCTCCCAGGAGACCGTTTGAGCACGCCCTGAACGGCCATGAAAAAGCCCGCGCCGAATGTAATTCGGCGGCGGGCCGGGGGGCACCTTCACGAAGCCGCCCGGGGCCGGTTTGCGCCAATTTCCCCG
>PXDN01000286.1 GCA_003566375.1 Opitutia bacterium | reverse complement strand
TCCACGGCGGCGCGGATGTCCACCGGCGTCAGGCCGTGCGCGGCCAGCCGGTCGGGATCGAGCCAGAGGCGCATGGCGTATTCCTTGCTGCCCCAGATATCCACGCGCGCCACTCCGTCGATGGTTTGGAAGCGCGCGCGGAACAGATTGTCGGCGATGTCGGTCAGCTCCAGCAAATCCCGTTCCGGACTGCTGATGCCGAGAAACACCACCGGGTTGCCGTCGGCGTCGGCTTTCTCCACCACCGGCGGATCGGCGTCGGGCGGGAGACGGCGCATGGCGGCGGCGACGCGGTCCCGCACGTCGTTGGCGGCGCGGTCGAGATCGTCGCCGAGGTTGAACTCCACATTCAGGGTCGCCCGCCCCTCGCGGCTGACGGAGGTGAGGGTGCGGATGCCGGCCACCGTGTTGACCTCGTTTTCCAACGGCTCGGTGATCTGGCTCTCAATGATCGCCGCTCCCGCCCCGGGATACTCGGCGCGGACGGAGACCACCGGCCGGTCGGCGGCCGGATACTCACGCACGCCGAGAAATTGGATCGACATGGCGCCGAACAAGACAATGACCATCGCCATCACGGTGGCGAGAACCGGGCGGCGGATGGTGATTTGCGACAAATTCATTGAGCGGCGGAATCCTCCCCGTTTAAAACCCTCACCTTTTGGCCGTCGCGGATGTTTTGCACCCCGGCCACCACCAACCGCTCTCCGGCCTCCAGGCCATCCAGGATCTGGATACTCTCACGCTCCCGCCGTCCCAGCTGAACCGGTCGGCGGCGGGCGGTGTCCTCCCCGTCGAGCACGAAAACGGCGGACTCCCGGCCCGGCATCACCGCGACGCCCGGCACCAGCACGGCTTCTCCGGCTTCGCCCAACCCAAGCAACACGTTGGCGTAGCCGCCGGGCAAAAGCGCTCCGCCCGGATTATCGATCCGCCCCCGCAGCAAAATGGTGCGGGTTTCGGCATCGACCTCCGGCTCCCGGGCATAGACTTCGCCGGGAAACCGGCCGCTGTTGCCCGGCACCTCAACGGTGAAGCGCAACCCGGGCGTCAGCGAGGCGGCGTGCCGCTCGGGCACCGAGAAATCGATTTTCATCGGGTCCAGGCGTTGGAGGGAGGCGACCCGCGTATCGGGTTGGACCAATGCGCCGGGGCTGATGGAGCGCAAACCGATGACTCCGGAAAACGGAGCGCGGATTTCGGTTTTGTCCAACCGGGCTTTCAGCAAGGCGCGCCGGGATTCGAGCACCTGGCGCCGGTTGACCGCCTCGTCCAACTGGCGCTCGGTGGCGACGGCATCGTCAAACAGCTTCCGCTGGCGTTCCTCCTCGCGGCTGGCGAATTCCCACTCCGCCCCGACCTCCGCCAACTCGGCCACCCATTCCCGGTCGTCCAGTTTGACCAGCAGGTCCCCGGCTTCCAACGCTTCTCCTTCCTGAAACAGAATTTCGGTGACCTTGGCGCTGATTTCCGCCCGGATCGCCACCGCCTCGTCAGCCCGCAGGGTGCCGGTCAGCCGCAGGTTGTTTTCCAGCCGCCGGGTTTCCACCGTGGCGACGCGGACCGGCACGAGATGGGAAGCGGATTCACCGGCGGGCGCGGTGGCTCCGGCGGATGCGTTATCCGATTCGTCCGCGTTCGCCCGGATGAGGAAAAACATCCCCGCCCCGAGAAGCGCCAGGACGGCGCATCCTCCCAATGTCTGTTTCCATGTCATCATTCGCCGTAGTGTTGGTTCATATTCGTTTCGCTGATGGGGCGATAAGAAATGATCATAAGCCAAAATCGAAATTCCGCCATCCCGGGCGGGAAAAACCAACCGCCGCGGGATCGCGCGGCGGGTAGGAAAACCGTTTCGGGAAAGTCGAAAGGTCAACCTGTTGCGGGCGGGTTGCGGCTGCGGCAAGCGACCGCTTTTTCTTTGCCAATTCCCGTGGATTGTTGAAACTGAGGTTCTTGTCCGTGCGCAGCATTCTCAAAAATACCTTTCCCTAACCATTAATTTGCCCATGAAACCCTCCATCCAGCCCAAGTTATCCGAATCCCGTCGCCACCGTCCCGGGCGCCCCTCGTTGGCCGCCGCTGCGGTTATTGCCTCCGCCGCGCTTTTCCCGGCCCAATCAAAGGGCGGCGATGCCGTTGATCCCCGGATCGAGGGGGTCTCTTTCTCAGCGGAAACCGGTTTTCAATTCCGCCTCCATGGCGAACCGGGTGAATATCCGGTCGAGATGTCATCTGATATGAACGAGTGGACGCCTTGGAAGACGGTCCGCGTTTACCACCAAAACATTGACGTGCCCGTGCCGGAGAGCGCGGGGATGGACCGGCTTTTTATCCGCGCCTTAAGCGGGGAACGGTTCGAAACCCACCACCTGCTGCTGTCCACGCTCTCCCTGGAGGCGCGGTCGGGCGCGGGCATCTTCCACAAGGGATTGTCCTGGATGGAAGCCGCCCGGATCGACGCGGCCGGGCAGAGTTTGGAGCTTTTTGGCGAAACCCAGTTTTGGGGCAGTGTGTTCACCCCGCCGGGATTGCAATTCAACATCGGTCAAAACCGGGAGGTGAATGCCTTACCGGTCACCGTATCCAGCATCGGCATGACCGTGGAGGTCCCCGGGGAGGATCGCGGGAATGAAATTTTTCCCGCCTGGCAATTCAACTTTCTGCCGGTGGGAACGCCGGGATTGACTGGCGGGGTGCCCGACCTGATGGCCGGGACCGCGCTTTCCCACGGCCAATTTTCCGACGGAACCCTCTTTTCGGCTCAACACGCGATGGGCTTCGCCGCCCGCAAACGGCGGGACGCTTCCGTGGGGGAATTGACGGGCGATTGGGGCATGGTGCGTTTGGAACTGCTGGCCATGGACGGCTCATTGAGGCACCGGGTGTTTACCTTGCCCACGCGGGTCACCACCGCCCACGGCGGCTCCCTGGTCAGCGACGGCGCCTTGGTGGCGGCGGGCTTTTTACAATCCCTCGGCGGCTTGGCGCCCGCGCGGGAATTTTTCGGAACGGTGGAGGAATCCTTTGCTTTCCCGCTGCAAGTGACGTCCGAGGGTGAAGTCACCCTGCCAGTTCATCCCGCCGGAGAGGAACCGCCGCCTGAAGGCGCGGAGCTGATTTTATCCGGTTTCATGTCGCCCGACGCCAACTTTCTGGTGATGGCCGGCAGCATTCCACGGGAGGACGAACCCGGGGGATGGTTCGAAACCGACCCGCTGGCCAAACACCTGATGTTGGGGGTGCGCCGGGAGAGGGAGCCGGTGCTGGCCGGACGCGAATACCGCTTGCTTGGACGGCATTCCTTCGCCTTGGGCGGCGGGTTCGAAATCGGTAGTTGGGACGACGGTACCACCATACGATTTGCCACCGCCACCGCCGGAGAGGTTGATTTGGCCGACACCTTTAATTCGGTTCCCTTTGCCAACGCGGGTGGCTCTTTCGTTGAAACTGATTCGGACGAAACAAACAACATACCTTTCCTCTACGGGGTTGGAAAAGACGGCTTGATTGAGTTCGATCTCAGCGCGGTCATGGACGAAGAGGACGAAGTTTTGATGACCGGCTACGCCCAGGAAGGCGGCCGGGTTTTGATCTTCTCGTTTGCCGGATCGAAGGAAATTGATGGTCCCGCACACGAGGGTGAGGTCGCTCTCTTGATCGCCCTCTGTACCAACTGCGATTGAACCGTTCATTGAATATCAGCTAACAAACCCGCCGGCGCCCCTTCACGTCGGCGGGTAAAAAATGCCGGAGGGAATGATCAAGGCCGGGTGCGGCCATCCAGCGATCCCGGGCCCGCGCCCGCCACCCGCGCTCCCTCGGGCAAGGTTTCCAAAATATTTTCGGTGGGCGCGCCATCCGGGCGGGCCAAGAGGTTGCCGCTCCCGCCAATCGCCCGGTAAAAGCGCACGGTTCCGTTTAGAAAAGCAACATGGCCGCCATCGGTGCCATAGACACCGTCCGGATCCCACGTGCCGTCTTCCCGCAATCCCCGCGTCCAGGCAATCGGGGTGGAAGAGGGCATGTCCTCACGCAAACCGGTCACGTAGTCGAAGGCGATCACCCGCGTCGCGGCGAACGTCTCATCCAGCCGGTACTCTCCGTCTTCCCCGCGGGTGGTGACCCGAATCGGGCCGGAGATTCCGGGGGCGTTGGCGTGGTCGGACTCCGACACCCAAAGTTGTCCGTCATTGAGACCGGCTCGGGTTGCCAACAGAAACGCCACGTCATGAATGGTGGTTTCCCGCTCCCCGTCTTCCGCCTCCAGCATCGCCGGGGGGAGGTGGCCTCCGCGCTCTCCCGCGTGGATCAGGGAAGCGATGCCAATCTGCCGAAGGTTGGAGCTGTCGATGGTTCGGCGGGCGCTTTCACGCACATTGCTGACAGTCGGAATCAGAATGGCGGCCATGACCGGAAGCGCCAGGAAGGTGCACAGATACCCCAGGACCAGCCCGCCAATGGCTATGCCGCTGCCGCCAAGCGTTCCTTTGGAGCGGCGGATGCGGTTCAGGGCGACATGGCCGGTGATGATGGCCGGAATCGCCGTGAGGATGATGAAGATGACGGAAAGGCACCCGAGCACCAGGCTGGCCACCGCAAGTCCCGGCGTCGGCGGACGGGGTTGGCCGGGGGGTTGACGTAAATCGCCGGAGGCGCGCGGCGGGAAGGGAGGGGGCGGTTGGGCGGGCTGGTTAGGCTTGTCTGGATGTTCGTTCATGATGATTTTCTTTTGTT
>PXDN01000362.1 GCA_003566375.1 Opitutia bacterium | reverse complement strand
TCCTTGTCATTATCGGTCTTGCCCTTCCAATTCTCTCGGCCATCGCAGCCTACGGAACTGAACGCTCTTGGGACATCCGAATTCAGCCGATTGATGACGATTCCGGAAAAATAACATTCGATGCGGTGCTGAAGGAATCTTCCTCGTCGGAAGGAAGAAGGTCAGAGGACCAGGTAAGAGTTCCGAGGATGACGGTCGTCCCTGGGAAGGAATCAAATATTGAGATTAAGTCTCCCGATGGAAGGTCGGCGGTGACCGCCCGGGTATTAATCGATGACGGCGGTATGAAGGTGGAGTATTCCGTGATGATCAGGACCGAGGAGGGCGTTCACAGGTCTTCGGCAGATTTTAATTTATCAGCGAACGAAGACGGGAGAGGTAACGAGTGAAAGCTGCCGCTTTCACTCGCACCTCCCCTCGACGATGGGTAAGAAGAGATGGACAAAGCCACGGTTTCCAATAGATTTCAATCATGAGTTCCACCGTTCAATACGTAACCGACGAGGATGGCCAGAAGAAGGCCGTCCTTATGCCTATTGCTGACTATGAACGGCTTATGGAAGATCTTTACGATTTGGCCGCCATCGCGGATCGACGGAAAGAGTCAACCGTGTCCCATGAAGAGTTCCTCGCCGAGCTGAAGAAGGATGGCATCCTACCGGATTGAGTGGCGAAAATCCACGAAGAAGGATCTGCGACGGATTGCCCCCGAGGCGGTGAAGCGAATTATATCCGCGGTAGAAGACCTCGCGGAGAACCCTTACCCTCCAGGGTGTCAGAAGCTGGCTGGAAGTGATTGCGCCCACAGAATCAGAATCGGCGATTACCGCGTGCTCTATGAAATATACGAGGGGCTTTTGGCCGTCGAGGTAGTGAAGGTCGGCCATCGCCGAGACGCGTACCGGAAATCGATCACCATTAGCGATGTGCCTGCTTGACGACGTTAGACAAAATATGAAAAAGATAATAAATAGCCCGATATTCATTACAGTTTTGGCTCTTACTGCACTGTTTATTTTCCACTCCCGAAATAAGCCGACTATTGCATCCGAGATTGAGGCAGCATATGATAAACTAATTGCGATCGCTGAAGACGCCGGAAGTGACCCCAAAAAGACCCAGGCGATACATGATTTTGCACAACAGATATCAAAACAAATAAGGGAAGGTTTTGCTGCCGGATTTTCTTCGGTGGGGGATGGAAAAGAAACGGACGAAACAAAATTTCTACGGGTAAAGGAAGCGGTCACGATTGAAGATATGAAGGAGATCCCATCCCAATGGGATGGACGACAGGCTGTTCTTTTCAGCATCAACAATCAAAGCGAATATGCCCTGACACAGATCCGGGTCAATCTTCAATATTACAAAAACGGAGAGTTGATCGACGCCAACAACAAGCACCTTCACGAGGTCAGAGTTTTAGGTTCCGGAGACCGTGTCTCAATAAAGGAGGAAAGATCGATTTCGAATAACCTTACAGACGCAGAAAAAGAGGCGTTTATGTTTGATGAGGTTCAGGCAGTGGTAACTTCATTCAGAATCAATGAATAAAGCATCCGTCGAAACGGTGGAGAGAATGACGTGAAGTTGGCGATTCAATGATCTCTCCCCTCGAAGTTAGGCAGAAGAAAAATGAGAGTAATTGGATGCCATGAAGAAAGCCTGATCGAATTCCGCGGGAGATCACGGGCGGCCAACAATCACGGAAATGGGTAGAGATTCATGAAATGAAAATAAACAAGAAATGGGAGGCTCTGGATCCTACCCCAAAACGGTAATGCCTTCCAGATTCCACTCCGTCACCCGGCTTCCGCCGAGCGCAGGCGTTCGGTGATTTTCTTTGGTGAGACTTTCACCGCCGTCCCGAGTTCCTGGGCGAAAACGGAGACTTTGCACTCTTCGATCAACCAGCGGATTTCGTCCAACTCGGCCCGCCCGGCGGCCGTTTTGGCCAGCTTCGGCGCGACCCGTGTCCAGCCTTCGATCAACGGGCGGATGAGGGCGGCTTTTTCGGCGTCCTTGATCGGATTGGCCCGCCCCCGCTCGGCCCGCACCTGGAGGGCTTGCAGGTAGCGGGGAATTTCCCGCAGGCGGTTATGGGCGGTTTTGGCCAAAAAATCGGACGGGAGCAGCGCGTTGACTTCGTTTTTCAGCCACGGGGCGGCAAAGCGGCCGGTTAACAGCTCCTGGCGTTTCTCAAGAATGGCCTCCACCAGGTCGATGGCTCGCGGGGCCAGGCCGGGGAGTTTTTTGCCGGCGGCGGCGAGGCGGGCGCGAAACACCGACTCGCGCAACGGAAGCCGGTTCTCCTCGGCGAACAAATAATCCACCAGCGTTCGGAAGAGGCTTTCCTCCGGATCGGGGCCGGGACCGAGGGTGGCGAGGTAGGGGCCGAGTTTGCGGATTCCTTTCAGATCTTTCCGCAACCAAGCCAGATCGCGTCCCATTTCCAGAGAGGCGAGGGCCGTCCACCCCGCCGCCGTTGCCCGTTCCGCCTCGTCCCGGCCGCGGAAGAGGCGAAGGCTCACCCGCCCGTCATCCTCCGCCCACAGGCCGGGGTGGGCGGTGACCGGAATGCCGGCCACTTCCCCGGCCGGGATGGTTTCCGGAATGTCTTCAAAAACCCAGGACTCGAGACCGGAGCGTTCCCAGCGCCGGGCCGCGTCGCGCCAGGCGGGCAGGCCGGAGGTCTCCCCGGTGCCGCGGGCGGCGCGTTCGGTCTTGGCTTGAAATTCGGCGGCCACCGTCCGCAAGTCCCGTCCGGCGGCGACGATGTTACCCTTCCTGTCTTCCACCGCCACCCGCGGCTTCAGGTGGGCGGGAATTTCCGCCCGCGCCCAATCCTCCGGGCGCACGCGCGCGCCGTAAAGCCGGGCGATTTCCTCGGTCAAGACTTCGGTCAGCGGGAGGGGGGATGGTTTCAGGATGGTGAGCAATTCCGCCACTTTCTCCGGAATGGGAAAAAGTTCCTTGCGCCTCTCCTTGGGCAGCCCGCGCAGGAGGGCGGTGACCCGTTCCTCCAAATGGCCGGGCACCAGCCAGTCGAGCATGCCGGGTTGCAGGGCGTCGAATTTGTCCAAAGGAACCCGCAGGGTCGCGCCGTCCTCCTCGTCGCCGGGTTTGTAGGCGTATTCCAACGACAGCAGGCCGTCGTCGAGCCGGACGGCTTTGGGGAAAGCGGTTTCGTCGCCCGTTTCCCGATCGTCCAGCAAATCCTCTTCCCGCAAAAAGAGGTATTCGGGATCGGCGGCGGTTTTTTCCCGCACCAGCTTAAACAATTCCGGCACCGAGGAAACCGGCCGGTCGATGCGGTCGCGATAATAATGATACAGCCGTTCCTCCGCGTCGAAAAGGAATCCCCGGCGCAGGCGGGTTTGGCGTTCGGCGGCGCGGCGGCGGATTTCGCGGTTGTGGTCGAGGAAGGCGAAACTCTCCAGCAGATCTTCCCCGACCAAAGCCATGCGGATGAAAATCTCCGTTGCCTCCTCCGGATTAACTTTTCCGTAGCCGACGCGGCGGCGGGAAATTTCCAGCCCGTGCAACACCACCCGTTCGCGGGCGAGGACGCGTCCGGCCTTGGCGTCCCACTGCGGCTCGGTGACGGAAATTTTGCAGAGGTGCCGGCCGAGATCGACAATCCAGCCCGGATCGATCTTCGCCACCGTGCGGGCAAAGAGGCGGCTGGTTTCCACCCATTCCCCGGCCACGATCCAATCGGGGGCCGCGGCCTTGGCCGTTTCCCCGTCCGGCAGGCCTCGCGCCGGCCCCTTGGCTTTGCGGGGAGTCTTGCGCGTGAACAAGCCGCTGCCCGGAAACAGGGAGGCCCGGCGGCCGCGGGTGCCTTGGTAGGTTTGGTCATCGGCGCGGCTGGCCACATGGGAAAGCAGCCCACTGAGGATGGCCCGGTGCACCGCCGCGTAATCGGCCGGTTGTTCATTGAGGCGGAGTTCCCCCATCTCCTTGAGCGACTGGAGCAGTTGCTGGTGAATGTCACGCCACTCCCGCATGCGGGTAAAGGAGAGAAAGTGCGCCTTGCAGAACTTGCGCAGGCGGCCGAGGCTGAGTTTCTCGCACTCGTCGTGGTGGGCGTTCCAGATGTTGAGCAGGGCGAGAAAGTCGGACTCGGGGTGAATGAACCGCCGGTGGGTCGCGTCGGCCTCGGCCCGTTTGTCGGCCGGGCGCTCCCGCGGATCCTGCACGCTGAGACCGGCGGCGATGACCAAAACCTCGCGCAGCGCGTTGCCCCGGCGGGCTTCCAGCAGCATGCGGGCCACCGTCGGATCAACCGGCAGGCGGGAGATTTGCCGTCCCAGCGCCGTCAGCTCCCGGCGGTCGTCCAAGGCGCCGAGTTCCCGCAGCAAATCATAACCGGCGGTGACCGCCCGCGGCGGGGGCGGGTCGAGAAACGGAAAGTCCTCCACCTCGCCAAGGCCGAGAAACTTCATCCGCAGGATCACGGCGGCGAGGTTGGAGCGGACGATTTCCGGCGGGGTGAACACCGGACGCTTTTCGTAATCATCCTCCGAATACAGCCGAACACAAATGCCCTCCGCGACCCGGCCGCAGCGTCCCTTGCGCTGGTTGGCGCTGCTTTGCGAAACCGGCTCCACCGGCAGGCGCTGGGTGCGGGTGTTGGCGTTGTAGCGGCTCAGGCGGGCCAGGCCGGTGTCGATCACGAAACGGATGCCGGGAATGGTCAGGGAGGTTTCGGCGACGTTGGTGGCGATGATGATTTTCCGCCTGGAGGAACCGGCGAAAATCCGCTGCTGCTC
>PXDN01000023.1 GCA_003566375.1 Opitutia bacterium | reverse complement strand
AGAGAGTAGCGGAAAGTCGGCTGGCCGCTTTCGCATCCGAAGGTGCGGTAGGTGTCGAGAAGGAGGCGGCGCTCGGCCTCGCGGGGGTCACGGGTGTTCGCCTTGTCTTTGTCGAACTTGCGCAGGTAGTCGCGCGGGGTGGCGGTGAGCCCCAGTTTGTAGCCGATGAAGTAATCGAAGACGGCGCGGGCGTTGCCGCCGATGGAGCGGTGGGCCTCGTCGGAAATGACTAGGTCGAAGTCGGTGGGGGAAAAGAGCCGCCGGTATTTGTTGTTGAAGAGGAGGGACTGGACGGTGGTGACGACGATCTCCGCCCGCCTCCAGTCGTCGCGGTTTTCCTTGTAGATGACGGACTGGAAGTCGGCGGCGAGCAATTCGGCGAAGGCCTTTTTCGCCTGATCCTCCAGTTCGAGGCGGTCGACGAGGAAGAGGACGCGGCGGGCATTGCCGGTGCGGAGAAAGAGTTTGATGACGGCGGCGGCGGTGAGGGTCTTGCCGGTGCCGGTGGCCATCTCGAAGAGAAAACGGTCCTTGCCCTCGCCGACCGCGGACTGGAGGCGGCGGAGCGCCTTGAGTTGGTAGGGGCGGAGGAAGCGGAGCTTGTTTTCGCGGATGAAGCCAGGGCGTTCGTCCCCGTTCTTCCATGCCGCCTCCGCCTGGTAGGTTGGCCGCTGGGTGAGGACGATATAGTCTTCGCCGACCGGCTCGGCGGCGAGGCGCTTGGGATCGGGCGCGACGGTCTGCCGGTAGCCCTCCACCGAGGGGGGCGTGGGAAAGGCGGTGATGAGGTAGGGATTGCCCCGTTCGAGGTCCCAGAAGTAGTGCAGGTTGCCGTTGGAGAGAATGACGAAGCGGCAGTTTTGGGAGCGGGCGTATTTGCGGGCCTGCTCCTTGCCGACGAGCGGGTTCTTGTCCTCCGCCTTCGCTTCGAGGACGAGGAGCGGAAAGCCGCGCGCGTCGAGGAGGAGAAAATCGACGAAGCCCTTGGTCGTTTGCTCGAAATCTTCGCCCAAATTTTCGAGTTCCGCACGTGTGATCGGCACGGCGGGTTCGAGGCGGATGTTGGCCGCTTGGCCATTTTCAGGGAAGAAGCGCCAGCCCGCCGCTTCAAGAAGGCGGTTGATTTTTATCCGGGCGGTGGCTTCTTTTTCGGGCATGGACGGATGGAGAGTTAGAACAGGCGCGGCGCGGGGTCGAGAATTTATCTTTTGAAATGAGTTCCGGTTCGATAAAACCGCGGTGAACTTGGACGCCAACAAGTGGCTGACGCGGTGCTTGATGAAATCCATCAGAGCCGGAGCGAATGCCGTGAAGCGGTGATTTGGTAAGATAACAGCAAAAACAGGTTTTCCAGCTGGGAAACGGTGGGGTAAAACCTGATTGCTTTGAATGACCGCCGGAATTGTTGCTTCATTCCACACTGTTTTCCGGTCCGGCAGACTTGTTGAAAATCTCCTAATTTTAGAATCCACGTTTGATGATCCAGTTCGCCCAAAGTTTGCCGCGCCGGTGTTTTCGTTTTCCGCTTCTGCTGGGCCTGGTCCTGTTTCTCGCCGCCTGCGGGGGGCGGGAGGTGGATTTTCCCGACCGGCCGGTGATTTTGATCTGTCCCTGGGCGGCGGGGGGCGGAACCGACCGGGTGGCGCGGCAGGTGGCGGTGGGCCTGGAGGGGGATTTGGGCGTGCCGGTCAACGTGGTCAACGCCACCGGCGCTTCCGGCGTGACCGGGCACACCCGCGGCGCGCTGGCCCGGCCCGATGGTTACACCATCACCCTCGCCACGGCCGAACTGAACATGTTGCATTGGCGCGGGCTTACCCCGATCACCCACGAGGATTTTGAGACGGGGGTGTTGGTCAACCGGGATCCGGCGGCGGTGTTTGTCCGCAAGGACGCGCCGTGGCAAACCTTGGCCGATCTCAATGACCATGTGCGGGAGAATCCGCGGGCGCTTCAGGCATCCGGGACCGCGCTCGGGGGGATTTGGCACGTGGCCATGGCCGGGTGGTTGAACACCATCGGCGCCGACATCGACGCGGTGCGGTGGATTTCCATCGAGGGTTCCACGCCCTCCCTGCAGGAATTGATGGCCGGGGGGCTGGACTTGGTCAGTTGCAGCTTGCCGGAGGCGCGCTCGCTGTTGGAGGCGGGGGAAATCCGCGCTCTCGGGGTGATGGCGGAGGACCGGTTGGAGCAATTTCCGGACGTGCCGACTTTTCGGGAGCAAGGGGTGGACGCGGCCTTGGGAACGTGGCGCGGCATTCTGTTTCCCCGGGGAGTGCCCCCCGAACGGGCGGCGGTTTTGCAAGCGGCGCTCGTGCGGGTGATCAACGGGGAAGAGTTTCGCACGTTCATGCGGCAGGCTGGTTTCAACTGGTCCTTTGAGCAGGGAGAGGAATTCCGGACTTCCCTGGCCCGGCTCGACCATGATTTTGGCGAGGTGCTGACCAGCGAGGAGTTTTCCCGGATGGGGGATGAGATCATCGGTCCGATGGCCTTTCCGGCGGTGCTGGGTGTCCTTGGCGCGGTGGTTTTTGTCGGGCTCTTGGTCCGGAAGGAACTTGGGGTCAGCGAAACGGCGGAGGTTTGTTCCCGCCGGGGAATCCTGCGGGCGGGAGAAATTTTGGGCGCGATTTTGGTTTACCTGCTGGTGGCCGAGGCGGTCGGGTTTGTCATCACCGCATCCGCCCTGGTGCTCGTTCTGATGCTCAGGCTGGGCGTTCGCTGGCTGACCGCCCTGCCGGTGACGTTGGTGGTGGTCTTTGTGGTTTACCATGTTTTTGCCGTGCTGCTGCGCGTGCCGTTACCGAGAGGGTGGTTCGGATGGTAAGGAGGATTTTGTGATGGACGGAGCGATGGCCCAGGCGGTGCAACAAGTTTTGCTGGATCCGTATGTCTGGCTGGTGATTCTGCTGGCGGCGTGTTACGGCGTCTTCATGGGAGCGGTCCCCGGGTTGACGGCCACCATGGCGGTGGCGCTGCTCATTCCGGTGGTCTATTTCATGGACCCGGTCCCGGCGCTGGCCGCGCTGGTGACGCTGGTGGTGTGCGCGATTTTCGCCGGTGACATTCCCAACGCCCTGCTGCGCATTCCCGGGACGCCCGCCAGCGCGGCCTACACCGATGACGCTTACCGCCTGACCCGGGCGGGGAAGGCGGAACAAGCGCTCGGCGCCTGCCTGCTGTTCAGCGTGGCCGGGGGCTTGGTCGGGGTGGTGGTTCTGGTCTTGCTGGCGCCATTCCTGGCTTCCTTCGCGGCCCGCACCTTCAGCGTGATCGAGTATTTTTGGCTCTACCTGCTCGGGTTGACCTGCGCGGTCATTGTGTCGCGCGGCTCGCCCCTGCGCGGACTGCTCGGGCTGGTGATCGGCCTGCTGTTGGCCTCGATTGGCTTGAGCGCGGTCCACGCGGAGGCGCGGCTGACCTTCGGACGCCCGGAGTTGTATCAAGGAATCAACTTCATACCGGCCATGATCGGATTGTTCGGCGTGTCTGAAATTCTCCGCAACATGCTCACGCTGGACGGCGGGGAAACGGAGGTCCCGGCCCAAACGGCGAAGAAGGCCGTTCGCGCATCCGGGGGGGCGATAGACCGGTTGCGGGAGGCTTCGACCGGGGTGCTCTTCCGCGAAACCCTTCCTTTGTTGTGGAAACGGAAATGGCACGCCCTTCGCTCCGGGTCACTCGGGTCTTTCGTGGGGATGCTGCCCGGAGCCGGGGCCGACATCGCTTCCTGGGTTTCGGTGGCCGCCTCCAAGAAATTTTCCAAGAAGCCGGAAGAATATGGCAACGGCTCCATCGACGGGGTTGGCGACGGGGCGGCGGCCAAATCCGGTGCCTTGGCCGGGGCTTGGGTGCCGGCGCTGGTGTTCGCGGTGCCGGGGGATTCCATCACCGCCATCATCATCGGGGTATTGCTGATGAAAGACATCGTGCCCGGGCCGGACATTTTCATCAACCAAGCCGACGTCGTTCACAGCATTTACCTGCTTTTCATTCTGGCCAATCTGATCCTGATCGTGGTCGGCATCGCCGCCATCAAGACCGGCGGGTTGATGCAGCGGATACCCAAGCGGGTGCTGCTGCCGTTGATTTTGCTCTTCTGCATCACCGGCTCCTACGCGATCAACGGCAGCTATTTCGACGTGCTGGTGATGGGTGTCACGGGGTTGCTGGGGTTTGTGCTCGACCGCCGTAACGTGCCGCTCGGTCCGGTGGTGCTGGGCATCATCCTCGGCCCGCCGCTGGAGGAGCGCTTCATCCAGACCATGACCGCCTCGGAAGGCAACCTGCTGGCCTTCTTCTCCCGCCCGGTGGCGGCCGTGCTGGGCGTCCTGGTCCTGCTCCTCTGGTTGTCTCCGCTGTTTGGCCGCGGGATAAGTAAATTGAAATCCAAAGTGCCCTCCGGTAATTGAGGGAGGATGCGGTGATCAAGAATGGGAAGCGGCTGGAGACCAACCCGGCCGCGATATTCGACCGGGCGACCCCGCTTCCCAACCCGGCAACCCGGCTTAACCCGACTTACTTGAAAGCGGGATGGAAGGTTCACCCCCGCAAGCCCTTGCGTGGGCTAATCAATGAGCCAATTCGTAGTTGTCGGCGGTGATCTCGGTCAGTCGCACCCACTCTTTCCAGGTGCGGCGCAGTTCCGCTTTCAAGTGGCGGATTTCCCCCCGCAACTCGTCACGCTTTTCGGTGGAGGCTTTCTTGAATTCGGCCAGTTTTTGCAAGGCGGCGGTGGCGTTGGACTCAAAGGTGGCGGCCAGTTCCTCCAAACGT
>PXDN01000347.1 GCA_003566375.1 Opitutia bacterium | reverse complement strand
CCCCGCCGAAAACGACGGTATGGCGCAACGAAAGGTGCTTGCCGTAAGCGGCGAAACTGTCGCCGATCTGGGCCGCCAACTCGCGGGTCGGCGTCAGGATGAGAACCCGCGGTTTGCGCGGCGCCCGTTGCTTCGGGGCCGCGTCCAGCAGATGCAGGATCGGCAGCGCGAAAGCGGCCGTTTTGCCGGTGCCGGTTTGGGCGCACCCGATCAGGTCGCGGCCTTCCAGCAGATGCGGGATCGCCTGGGCCTGAATCGGCGACGGGACGGTGTATTTTTTGTCAGCCAGCGCTTGTTGGATTGGCCGGGCCAAATTAAGTCCGGAAAATGTGGATACTGTGGTCATGAATGGAATAACCCGCGCCATGGCGGGCGTCTTGTGTTGAGATTCCGCGCGAAGGCGGAAATGGTTTCCGTAATTGAAAAACTCGATGAGATGGAGAGAACTTCTGACCCATCCCTCACCGAAGAAGACGCCCGAAGAAACCGGAATTTCGTTTCAGCCACAAAGGCAACAACAACCGGTAAGAAGTGGAAAGTTCCATGGCGTTCTTTGAATAGCAAGCACCATCTTCGCATAATTCTCAAAAACTCAAAGACCTTTTCAAGGGACATCTCCTAAAAAAACATCTCCACATTTCCGGGGGGATGGGGCAATTTGTGTTGAACATTGTTTCCTCTCCCCTCCCCGCATCCGGCGAGACGGGCTTGGATCATCCGTATATGAAACAGTTTTTTCCCAAAATCGTATTTCCGGCGGTTGCCGCGGCCACGGCCGTTTTTTTTATGTGGCATTCGCCCGGGGAACGACCGGCGCCGTCCGGTCCCGAACCAACCTTTGCCGCCGACCCGCAACACCCAGTCCATTTCGACCGGCATCCGGCCCCGGAGGCAACGGCTTCGGATCCATATTCGGAAGAACCCCGCGCCTTCCTCGATGACCCCGCGGGGGAAGCAGCGGATTTAAGCGGGCCGCTGGCGAATGCCATCACCATCACCGAGGGACCTGCCTCCGGCAAACGCCTGTGGCTTCCCTCTCCGGAAGAATACACGCGGGCCCTGTCGCCGCCCCATGCCGCCCGGTGGGCCGATTTCCGCCAACGCCATCCCGGCGTGGACCCGACCGAATTGGAAGCGTTTCACCGGGTTTTACTGGAGGAACGCCACCGTTTGCCGACGCACCTTGGCGACGCGGAACGGGAGGCCTACGGGGCATGGTTGCAACGGGTCGAATCCCTGAGCGAGGCCATGGTTCGGGCGCGCGCCGAACAGCTCGGCATTCCCGTGAGCGGCACGGACGGAGACGGACGCGAATTTCTGCTCACCGGATTTGACGGCGCGGTCCCCCTCTACGCCATGGCCGAAAACCGGGAAGCCGCGGTCTCCACCGCCGCCAGTTTCCTGCGCCGCAACGCCGACTTTAACCAAGAATTCGGCCCGGACATCGACGGGAGCGGATTTTACGTAAACGTGAACGACTCCAGGCGCATTGCCGCGCATCCGGAATTTCGTGACGACAGCGGCCAAACCTGGCGATTCACGGTGGTGCGGGGAACCGAGCCCGGGGGGCACGCCACCCATGTGGCGGGAACCATCGCCGCGCGGGGTCTGCAATCCCGCGCCCAGGGAATGGCCCCCGCGGCCCATGTTTACACCATGTCCAACACGCATACCGGCGATGTTTACAATCTCGGCATGGACTGGCCCGGACGTCCGGAACGCTCCATCGTCGGCAACTCCTCCCTCGGCGTGTTCAATCCCTCCCTCAACGGGGTTTACACTTCCACCTCCGCCGGCTACGACCAAGCTCATTTCGACACGCCCCACTACCTGCATTTCTACGCCGCCGGCAACAGCGGCTCCGACTATTTTTCCCTCTCGACCACGCGCAAGGACGCCAAAAACCTGTTCGCCGTCGGCAACGTCTCCGACGTCACCCGCAACGCGGCCGGGGTGCGAACCGGCGGAGGCTCCATCGCCAATTCCAGCGCCCGCGGGCCGACCCGTGACGGAAGGGTGAAACCCGACATCGTCGCCAACGGCATCGGCCTTTATTCCACCAATGCGGAGTTGGGCTATGACTCCCGCAGCGGGACCAGCATGGCCTCGCCCAACGCCGCCGGGAGCGCCATCCTCCTGCAGGACTATTTCAATAAACGCCTCGATGGCCACCTGATGCGCGCCTCCACCCTGATGGCGCTGATCATCAACACCACCGATGACATGGGAAGCAGCGGTCCCAACTACACCTCGGGCTGGGGCTTGATGAACACGCTGGCAGCCGGCCGGGTGATCCAAGCCTACGCCGCGAACCCCGCCGGCCGGGCCCTGATCGAGGACAGGTTGCACAACGGTGAAAAGGTCGAAATCCCCTTTCTCAGCGACAGCACCGGCCCCATCCGCACGACTCTGGTTTGGACCGATCCGCCCGGCCCGGCGCGGACTTCCAACACGGTTACCGACCCGGTGCTGGTGAACAATCTGAACGTGCGGCTGATCGGCCCGGATGGCACCGCGCATTATCCCTACGTCATGCCCTACGTGGTCGGCACGGCCACGTTTCCGCCTTTCAGCGAACAATTGCTGCCGTTTCCCGCCACCACCGGGGTGAATTTCACCGACAACAAAATCCAAGTCCGCATCAACCAGCCCCTTCCCGGCGAATACACCGTGGAAATCTCGCATGAAGGCGGTTTGACCGGCGGTTTCCAAAATTATTCCCTGGCCGTGACCGGCATGACGGCGGCCCTCCCGCCCGCCGCGCCCGTCATCACCACGCATCCCGAAGGCGGCTTGAGCGACAGCGAATTCGTGCGGTTGACCGTCGAAGGCGAAGGTTTTCTGCTCGGTGCCGACGTGGAATTCCGGCGCGCCGGGTTCGAGCCCGTGCGGGCCTACGCCGCCGAGGTGACCGGACGCCAAATCCTCGCCCGCGTGGACCATACCGCCATGGAGCCCGGTGCCTGGGAAGTCGCGGTTCGCAACCCCGATGGCTTGGAAACGATTTCCGAAACGCCCTACATGGTGGAAACCCCGATGACCCACACCTGGACAGGAGCGGCCGGGAACGACCTTCTTTTTTCCGAAGCCGGGTTCGCCAACTGGGATCCGGAGCTGACCGCCGATCAGATGGATACCACGGCAACCGGCGCCACCGGCAACACCTTCGTGCTCGACGGCGGCGCCTCCACACCAACCACCGGCTCCAACCGCCTCAGCGCCAGCGTCCCTTATGCCAACATCGGTCGGCTGGTCATCGACAACACCGACGGGGGGCTCCCCTCCCCGCTGGTGATCGGCGCCAACCAGCCCGGTGTCACCTCCGGCCGGGTGCTGCGGTTCACCTTGCCCAACGCCACCGTGATTTCCCTAACCGAAAACGTTTCCACGCGCGTCGCGATTGGCACCGACCGGACCGCGCACGGATTTTTGGGTATCCGATTGCCCGACACAGGGGTCGCCACCTTTCACGTCGCCCACCCGGACGCAACGCTCGACTTCTCGGAACTGTTCGACAACTGGTCCGGGCGCGGAGCGCTTCACTCGGGTTCCACCAATCAGGAGGACGACCGCGGGTGGATTCGCAAAACCGGTCCGGGTGCCCTGAATCTCGCCACCCCCGACGCCCAGGGCAACCGGGTTAAAGGCCTGATCATCGAAGGAGGTCTGGTGACCATCGGCAAAAACCCCGACATGGGTTGGCTTCCTTCCACAACCCTGAATGATCATGTCGTTATCAACGGAGGCACCCTGCATTTTGACAATTTCGGGGCCAACTCCGGCGGCACGCGCGGATTCCAACTCGGTGCCAAAGGCGGCGGATTCAAGCTGACCGGCGCCCACCATGCCCTTCTTGGCGTGGTGGGCGACATTCCCCACCAGAACGGTGTCTTGGTGAAGACGGGCGAAACCGCCCTGCGGCTGGCCAACGCCAACATCTATTCCGGGGGCACGGTGGTGCGGGAAGGTCGTCTCCGTTACACCCTCGCCGATTCCCTCGGCTCCGGGGTGGTCATTCTGGAAAATGGCACCTGGATCTCGGCTTGGCAAAACGGGATCGCCGTTGCCAACGACCTTGAGATCGAGGGGGAGACCGTTGGGTTCGGGGGAGACGGTTATCCAACCATTTGGGATGGGAACATCGACCTGATGGAGGAAATCCGCACCCTGCGGCTTGCCGACCACGCGTTTTTCAACGGAACCGTGGCCAACGGCGGCATCGTGCTGGCCGCCGAAACACCCCAGATTTCCCTGCATCTGAACGGAACCAACACCTTCACTGAATCGCTAACCGCCGCCACCGGGCGTTTGCATGTCAACGGAGCGCTGCCCGGCCAAACGGTGCGGGTGGAAGCGGAGGCGCAACTGATCGCCGGACCGAATGCCGGCATCGGGGAAGATTGGCGGCTCACGCTGAGCGGCGGTCAGGCTTTGTTGACCGCATTGGGCACCGCCTTCGCGGTGGAGGCAATTGCCGGGCACGGCCTGCTCAACGGCCATCCGATCATTGGCGGCGGGTTGTTTCCCGGCACGGAATCCACCACCGGCCTGCTGACCATTGCCGGGTCCGCACAATTGGCGGAAGGTTCGGTCACCCGGTTCAAGATCGACTCCACCGAACAAACGGACCGGGTGGAAATCAGCAGTGGCGCGCTCTGGAACGGAATGGTGGAAGTGGTTTTTTCGGAAAACCATCTTCCGGCGGCCGGGCAGGAGTTTGCCTTGGTTTCGGTCGGGGTAACGTCGGAAGCGGGCAGCGGCTTTGCCTTCTCGCTGCCCCCTCCCGGTCCGGGCCTGGAATGGGACACGTCCGCCTTTTTTGAAAACGGAACCCTCGCCTTGGTGGCAAGCGACATGAGTGACTATGAGGCGTGGGCGGCATCATTTGGGCTTTCGGGACCGGATGCCGAACCCGGGGCCGATCCGGACAAAGACGGATTGGTCAATTGGCTGGAGTTTCTGCTCGGATTCGATCCAACCGATCCCGATTCGACCCTGCGGGCCCGCCTCGAACGGGAAGACGGTCAATTGCGGATGATTATCAACCGGGTCGTTCCCGCGGGCCTGTTTGCGATTGAAATCAGCAACCATCCCGGCGGCCCCTGGCTGCCGGTGGAAACCCTTAAAATCACGGCTCCGGCGGAAAACCACGCCGTCGATTTGCCCGCGCCGGATGACGGGCCGCGGTTTTACCGGTTGCGCCACACCGCCCCCTGACCGGTTGGACCGCGGAGGGAGGAGCGCGAAAACGATCAGCGGAAGCCTACCCGATGCGGGACCAATCCAATTGGGAAGCGGCTTCTTGGTCGAGCACCAGAACCGCGTGGGATTGCCGGCGCAAAATCGAACTTGGGCAAGCCGTTTCGACTGGGCCGTGAATGGTCTTGGCCACCGCCTCGGCCTTGCGGGTTTCCGGAACGATGCAGAGGATCCGACGGCCCGACAACAACGTCGGGACGGTCAGGCTGAAAGCATGGGTCGGCACATCCGCCAAACTTGGAAAATGCCCTTCGCCAACCTGCTGGTTCTTGCACTTCTCGTCCAACTCGACCGGTTTGATCGGAAGGGGGTCGTTAAAATCGGCCACCGGCGGATCATTGAAAGCGATGTGTCCGTTTTCGCCGATGCCCATGCAGGTGAGATCAATCGGCTTCGCTTGGATTAACTCCGCGTAGCGGCGGCACTCCGCCTCCACATCGCCGGACTTGCCGTTGAGAAAATGGAAAGCGGCCGGTTTGACCTTGTCGAGAACCCGGTTTTTCATCCAACCCGCGAAACTGGCGGAGTGGTTGGAATCGATGCCGATGTATTCATCCATGTGGAAACAGGTGATTTTGTCCCACGGCAATTCCTCCTTCAGGGTGAGGGCGTCGATAAACGACATTTGCGAATTGGCCGAGGCCAGAATCACGCGGGCCTCTCCCCGTTTCGCCACCGCTTCCCGCAGGATGGCGGCGGCTTGGGCGGCGGCGGCGCGGCCCATGGCTTGATTGTCCTCGTAAACTTCCACCGGCAGTTGGTCGGCGGTGAATCGTTTCACGGGTTGTGGAATTTCGTTTGCGCTCATAGGTTGTATTGTTGGGAAAGGTCGCCCAGCGTGGGCAGGGAAACCCCGAAAAATTTACCGGCCGCGGAGGAACCGATCTCCCACGATTCCTCTTCCGAATAATCGGTGAAACGGGCGAAATTGGCCGCCGCTTCGTCGGGCGCGAGGGCGGAACCGGCGAAATTGGTTTTACCCGGCTCCCGCACCACCCGGTCCGCTCCCACCTCAATTTCCAGACCGCCCAACGTGTAACGACCGACCGGCGCGCCGGCCGCGGCCATGCAATCGGTGGTGTAGAGAACCTTGCCGCGCGGTTTGGCCCGGACCAGATTTTTCAGGGCAAAGGGCGGAATATGAATGCCGTCCGGAATGAAGCAGGCGGGCAAGTCGTCCCGGGACAACAAACGGTGCACCACGTTCTCAAACCGGTGCATTTCTCCCGGCGTGCCGTTGCCCAAATGCGTGCAAAGGGAGGCGCCGGCGGCCGCCGCGCGGTCGATATCCGCCTCCGAAGCATCCGAGTGGCCGATGGAGATGATCACGCCTTCGGCGACGGTCTTTTCGATAAACGCCCCGCTCCCCTCCCATTCCGGCGCCAAGGTCAGGAGACGGATGTTTCCGCCCGCCGCCTCCTGCAAGCGGGCGAATTCCTCTTCGTCCGGCGCTTTCATTTTCTCCGCCGGATGAGCGCCGTGAAAACCGGGTTTGGGACTCAGGTAAGGCCCTTCGAGGTGGTAACCGGGAATCATGGCGGCGATTTGCGGATCCTCCGCCCGAAATTTTTCAAACGCCCGCAACTTGCGGCAAAGGGCGTCGATTTCGTCCGTGATCAGGGTCAGGTAAATGGCGCCGGTTTGGTGGCGGGCCAAGGCGCGCGCCACATCCCTCATTTGCTCAATGCCGATGTTTTCCTGTTGAAAATCGACCCCGGCAAACCCGTTGACCTGGGGATCGAATAAGGCGAGCCGCCCGGAGGCGGATGAGGATGGCAATGACTGACCGGACATAACAACAGAAGTAACCGATTGGTTCACTCCGGGTCAAACTGGAAATCGGCAAAAAGAAGGGCCGGAAGCAAACGCCTCCGGCCCAAAATAGAAAAAGCCTATTGAATAACCCCTCAGGCTTTGTTGCGCAGGTGGCGGACAAACAGCAGCCCCAACACTGAAACTCCCGCGATAAACGCCCAAGTGGACGGTTCGGGAATGGCTGTCAATGCGATCACATCACCGCCGCCGTGGTTGTAGCTGATGCTGAACATCTGCTCAAAGCCATCGTTGGCGGCTGAGAAAGTGCCGCCTTCCGACAACGTGGCGCCTTCATAAGAGAGAAAACCGGTGATCCCGTTTTCGGCATCCAGAAGGACAAACACGTCGTCCAACTCCGGCTGGTAAGTCAGGGTGATTTCCAAAGTCAACCCGTCCAAAACCGCCGTATCGGAGAAGATGGTGCCGTTGCTCGGGTTGTTCAGGGTGTAGCGCAAAATGCCGTCGGGATCGACCGCGTCGAAAACGCCGCCGACATTCATGTCGCCGCCGTCCAAATGCAGGAGGGAAGCTCCCCGCATGATGGCGTCTCCAGTCACGTTCACCACGCCGCCGTTTTGCACCGTGACTAAAGACTGCCCCCCGGTGGCCACAATTTGGTCCGGTTCATCCTCGATGACCAACAATTCGGACCCCATCCACAAATCCGTGCCCACCGAAAAAACGGACCCGGTGCCGTCCACCAGCAATTCGCCGGTGGCCCCGGTTCCCGCGTTATTGGCGGCAATCACCGTTTCGGTGCCGGAACTGGCGAATCCGCCGTTCAAAATGTTAAGCTCGCCGGTGCCGTTGAAAGCCAATCGAATATTTTCATCCGTGGTAACTTGGGATCCCATCCCCGTTACCGTGGTGGCACCGTGGGCATCCCCGGCCGATCCGACGGTAAAATCACCGGCCCCGATTACGACCTGGCCGCCGTTCTCCACCAACATCGACCCGTTGTCGAATCGACCGACCCGGAAAAACGAATCGGAAGAAAAAACACTCCCCGCGCCGGAGACCAGCACATCCCCGCTGGAACCCGCTTCCCGGGAAACGCTCACCGAGCCGGTGGTGTGCACCAAGCCGCCGTCCTCAATGTTGAGGGTACCCTGCCCGTCCCCGCCGACGTGGATGAATTCATTGGAAATCACCGAGGAGTTTTCTCCCCGCACCGTGGCGACGCCCACACTGTCAACACCCCGGCCAACGCGAAAACTTCCCGTGGAAACGATGCTGCCACCCTCCTCGACCAATAACGCGGCTTCCCCATCCCATCCGACGTAAAAATACCCATCGATATCGATCAAAGTATCCGTTCCCCTGACATGCAGATTGCCGTCTCCGGTGGTTTCCCGGCCCACCACAACTTGGGACAAGGTATTAACCTGAGCGCCGTCTTCCACCAACATGGTGCCAATCCCGTTGCGTCCCACATAGAGCCAAGAGGCGGTGGACAACGAACTGCCTGTTCCGGCGACATGCACATGCCCGACCACATCGGTGTCAGCGCTGCCTCCACCTCCGACAGTGAGGGTGCCGCCAATGGATGCGGTGGCCCCGTCCAGCACCTCCAGAGTGCCATCACCGGAACTTCCGACGTGCAGGAAATTCCCCGATGTGAAGGTGGTACCCGGTCCGGTAATCGTGGCTTGGCCCACGGAGCCGGCGTTATTCCCCAAGCGACCGCTTCCGGTACTGGTGAAGGAAGAGCCACTGGAAAGATTCAGGGTGCCGTCACCACCCGAGAGATTCCCAATAAAATACGTAAACACGTTGTTGATCGTCGCTCCATTAGTCGCGTTTACGGTTCCGGTTCCTTCCTGACCGACCCGAAAGGCCCAATTTCCGGCTCCTCCCAAAGTTGAGTCGGCCCCGTCCACAGTAACCGTTCCAACGGACCCCGGATTAAGCCCCACGTGAAACAACCGACGGGTCAAGGTTCCACCATCGGCGATCAGCAAATCCCCGACACCGTCTTCACCAACATAAAAATTCGAGTCAAATTCGGCGTCAGTGCGGCTGGACTCCACAAGAGCGCCCGTTCCGGTTATGGTCATGGAACCGGTGGCGTCAACCGCACCCTGCCCCAAAGATATGCTCAAATATAGCAGGGATTCTCCTGCCGGAACGGTCAGGGAACCGGTTTGACCGGCACCCACCCCGATTCCGATTTCCCCGTCGGTGTAATCCCAATCCTGGCCGTTGGGGTCGGGATCGGTGCCGACGACCAAGTCGTCGTTAATGGTAAGCTGGGCCTGCGCTGTCGCCGCAAACAAACCGGCGGCCGCAATAGAAAAGAGGGATATACGCACTGATCTTTTCACGAATGCTTTCGGAGATGGAATCATGAATTAATATGGTTGGAGTTAGTTTTGGTGATTGGAGTTAATGCTAAGCTAATAAAGAGATTAACACTAAAGGAATATGAAAATTTTACAGAGAGTTGACAAAAAAAGGCAACCTAAAATTGAAGAAAAAATCATATGCCCGTAACCTGCTTCGGAAAAAGGGCTTGGAAACACCGCTACGGAAACCGGGTGACCCGCCGGTCAAGCCAGATGACCAAGCCGACCGAAATCATCAACAGGGAGTTGCGTGTCACATACCATGGATAGTTGGCGCTGCCTCCCGTCGCTCCAAAACAGCCGCAGTCCACATCCAGTCCCCGCGCCCAGGAAATCAGGATCACCGCCGTGAAGAGCAGCAGCATCAGCGCGAACCAGGCCAGCGCTCCTTTGCGCAACCGCCGGGTCAACAACCCGGCCGCGCTGACGATTTCCATCCAGGGAAAGACCACGGCCGCCAGTCCGGCCATCCAGAAAGGGACCAGTTGAAACCTGTCGATTTGCGATTGAAAGGCCAGCGGGTCCAGCAGTTTCAGGATGCCGGCATAGAAGAACAGTCCCGCCAGCGCCAACCGAATGCCCAAACTTGCGAGCGACAATTTCAGCGAGCGGTCCATGCGTTCCAGCCTCCGTGCAAAACATGGACCTCAATGCCGTCCCCCAAGTCCAAGCGCAACCGCTCGGCCACCCGGTGACTGGAGCCGCATTCCCGCGAAGAGCAATAAACAACCAAGGTCCGCCCAAGCGGGTCGTGCTCCAGAAAGTCAAAAAACAACGCCTCCCATTCGTCCTCGTTGAGCAGCACGGCCCCGGGAATATGGTCCTCCTCAAACTCGGTCCGGTCGCGGGCGTCAATCCACAAAACGGACCCATCCTCCCAGGCCAGGACGGTGGCCAGAGTCACTTCGCCCGGTTGCAAAACCAGCTCGTAAACCGGCCTCTTGGGATGAAACAGCGCGGTCAAAGCCGCCGGCAGCGCCGCCGCCAAGAGGAGGATCACCATTTGTTTCACCAGTGGAGTGCTTCGCGTTGTCGGCATATTCTTTGCCCAAAATCTACACCCGCCCCGCCGCCTGCCAAGCGAAACCGTCCGGTTGCGGCGTTGCCCGGCGCGAAGCGCCGCAAGGACCCGTGTGCTTCAGTATGTGGAGGCTGCCCGCCGCAACGTGATTGATGCCGGCGCGAAGCGTTTTAATGAAGCGGCGGGCTTTTGCCGCCGTCTGGCTGACAGTACGCAACGTGCGTGCGTGACCCGGCCTTTCCCTTGCCCTGGGCCGAATCGCCGTTACCCGTCCGTCATCGGCCGGAATGCCGCCAACGCCCGGCAGGCCCGCGCAAGACTGGGCGAAGCCTCCGCCGCCCGCCGCACCGACCAGTGGTGGTGGGTGAACCGCAGCAGGCAACCGTTGTAGTCCGGTCCCACGCGGGCGCTTTTTCCTTCGCGCGGCACCAGAGCCCCGCGGATACGGGCGTGGCCCCGGCGGCTGATCCCGATCAAAAACTCCTTGGGGTGCTCGATCGCCTCCACATCGCGCGGAATGGCGTCAAGCCCGATCCCGGCGAAGCGGGCGAATCCCCGCCGGTCGGCCAACAACCACGCTTCCACTTCCCGCACCGCCACCCGGATAATCAGGTTGGGGTGCAGCGGTTCACTGAACCATTCCCGCAGCATCCCGGACGGACACGGGTTGTTGTCCAGATCCGTCAAGATCACAAACGGCGAGCGCGGCGCCACCCGGTTGAAAACGGGCAGGTTTTTGCGGATGAAACCAAACCCCTCTTTGCCCAGGCAGGCGGTGACCAAAAACCGGCCCCGTGTTACATCGAGGATGTGCCGGAGCACCCCCTCGCTCAACACATCCTCCACCACCAGAATAACCGGAACCGGCTCCTTCATTCAAAGAACCCGAGTTCACCCACCCGCCATGGCTGGATGCGCGGCAACACCACTTCGCCCGCCCCGAGTCCCTGCCGGATCAACGCTTTCACCTCCGGAATTTCCGACGCCAACCGGCCCCGCGCCCCTTCGTCCTCGGTGGGATCGAGCAGGAGAATTTCCTCCGGCGCGATGCCCGGGTCCGCCAAAATTTGCGGGCTGTGGGTTGTCACCACCACCTGGCCGCGGCGGCGATGCTTGAGGCGGTGGATCAGGCCCGGAAAATGCCGCGCCACCGACGGGTGCAGGGACAGTTCCGGCTCTTCCAGCAACAACAAACTCTCGTTTTCCATCACCCCCCACAACATCGACAGCAACCGCAGGGTGCCGTCGGAAAGATCGTCCAACCCCGTCGGCGGGCAACCGGGCCGCCAGTTGGCAAAAAGGCTTTCCAGTGAAATCCCGCGGCCGGAGTCGGGAAAGCGAAGCTCGCGCAAGGTGGGCACCGCCAGTTGCAGGGCGGAGGAAATTTTCCGCAGCCGGGAAACCCGGGCCTTTGGCGCCACGCCTTCCATTCGCGCCAGCAGATCTTCCACAAGCGGACCGCGTTCCGGAACCTGCCCAGTCCGCCGGGCCGGTTTGAGCGGAAACAGCCAGACGCGGGTCAACGCGGCCAAAAACTCCGCCACAAACCGAAACGCGCCGTTGGTGGCGAAGTTTTCCATGGAGGTTTCCCGCAGCCGCTCCGGGTCCGTCCGGTCTTCGGCGTCGGGCCGCGCGAGAATCACTTTGTTTCCCCGGCGCACTTCCTCTTTTTTTACCAAGGCCAATCCGGAACGCCCCCGGCGGACCTCCAGCCGGTAGTGCCAAGCCGGGCTCTTGGCGGACTCGCGAAATTCCACCTCCACCCCAAACCCGCCGCCTTTGCGGGCCGTCCGCGCGTGCACCGCGTCGAGACCGCCCCGGGTTTTCATGGCGGTGTGCAGGCCGCCGCCGGGCCGGGCCAAATCCGCGAGGAAATGAAAAAGGTCGAGCAAGTTCGATTTGCCGACGGCATTGGGTCCGACGATGAACAACCGCTCTTCCATCGAAAATTCGATCCGGCGGAAATTCCGCCAATTTACGGCTTCAAGACGTGTTAACATAACCAGTTGCGGAAATGCCCCATCCTTGTTCGCCCGCCCCCGGCTGGCGATGCAAATCGGAGGATGGTTGAAATCCGCGGCGGTTTTTCGCCGTCCCGCGCGGCGGTGAAGATTGCGGTCCTTGGGGCTGTTCAACCAGCCGTTTATCCGTTAGCGTCCCGCCATTATGGCAGAAGAATCATTTGACGTTATCGTCATCGGAGCGGGTCCGGGCGGATACGTGTGCGCCATTCGGTGCGCGCAATTGGGGCTCAAAACCGCTTTGATTGAAAAGAGCAAGACCCTTGGCGGAACTTGCCTGAACGTGGGCTGCATTCCCAGCAAAGCCCTTCTCCGTTCGAGCGAGTTCTACCACCAAACGCTCCACGCGGCCGCCTCCCACGGCATCAAAACCGGCAAAACCAGTCTCGATTTGCCGGCCATGATGAAGAAAAAAGACGAGGTGGTCGGCACGCTGGTCAAGGGAGTCAAAACCCTGGTCTCCAAGAAAGGCGTCACCGTTTTTCACGGCAACGCCGCCTTCGCCGACGCCTCCAGCGTGGAAATCGAAGCGGACGGGAAAAAACAAACCGTCTCGGGCAAAAACATCGTCATCGCCACCGGTTCGTCACCGGTGGAACTCCCCTTTCTCAAATTCGACGGCAAGACTGTCGTCAACAGCGACCACGCCATCGCCTTTGACCAGGTGCCAAAGAAACTGGCGGTGGTCGGCGCCGGGGCGATCGGGCTGGAACTGGGCTCCGTGTGGTCGCGCCTGGGCAGCGAAGTGACGGTGGTCGAATTCCTGCCGCGGGTCGCGGCCACCTTCGACGCGGACATCTCAAAACTGCTGGAACGTTTGCTCAAAAAACAGGGGCTCTCCTTTGAGTTGGGGACGAAAGTCACCGGCATGAAAAAGGACAAGAAAACCACTCTCCTCACCGCTGAAAAGGATGGCAAGGAACTCACCATTCCGGCCGACATCATTCTGGTGGCGGTGGGGCGCGCCCCCAACACCGAGGGGCTGAACCCGAAGGCGGCCGGAGTCGAAACCGACGAAAAAGGCCGGGTGCGCACCATCGGCGGATTCCGCACCACCGCCAAGGGGGTTTTCGCCATCGGCGATGTCATTGCCGGCCCGATGCTGGCCCACAAGGCCGAGGAGGAGGGAGTCGCCCTGGCCGAATTGTTGGCCGGGAAGGCGGGCCATGTGAATTACGACGTCATTCCCAACGTGATCTACACCGAGCCGGAAGTCGCCTCCGTCGGCATCACCGAGAGCGAAGCCAAGGAGCGAAACATCGAGACGCGCGTTGGCAAATTCCCGTTCGCCGCCAACGGCCGCGCTCTCGCCAATGACGCGCCCGACGGCATGGTCAAGGTGATCGCCGACGCCGAAACCGACCGCCTTCTCGGCGTGCAAATTCTGGGGCAAAACGCGTCGGAATTGATCGCGGCGGCGGTGAGCCACATGGAATACGGCGGCAGCGCGGAGGACCTCGCCCGCACCATTCACGCCCATCCAACCTTGTCGGAAGCCCTCAAGGAGGCCGCCCTCGCCGTGGACAAGCGGGCCATTCACTCGTTGTAACGAAAAACGGAATACCCGCGCGGTGAAGCAGGTTCCCGGGATAACCGGGACCGCTTTCCGCCGTCCGCGCGGGTTAGCAAGCGAACCGGCAAATGGCGGGCAGTTTGGAATTCAATCCATAAAATGGATACCGTGCTCGGCGGCGATGGCCGCGATCCGGCCCATGTCCGGAGTGTTTGGCGGGTTGAAAAGCTCCGCGCACCGCGAAAAAAACGTTTCGAAACCGGATGGCGAGGTGGCGACGAGCAACTTGCCCGTGTCTTTCCCGGTGTTCTTGAATGTGTGGATGGCCTTGCGCGGCAGGAAAACGGTCGTGCCCGCCGGGGCCTCCTTCCATTCGCCTTCGACCAAAAACTGAAACATTCCTTCTTTCACAACAAACCACTCGTCCTCATTCAAGTGAACATGCGGTGGCGGCCCGCCTCCGGGCGGCACGATCTCCGTCCAAAGGGTGAGGCGTCCACCGGTTTGAGACCCGGTCAGATGAAACTGCACCTCCTCGCCAAAAGCGTGATACACCGGCCCGGTGTCGGCGGGAACCAAAGAAGGAGAAAAATCTGGCGCGTTAGACATCCTTAAAATCCAGAACAAATGCCGTGACGAAGGCAAGACCGACTTGTTGGCCGTAATCCAAAAATCAAATCACACCACAACTGATTCTTACAAATTTCGAAACTGAAACAACCGGCCCGGCAATCTGGTGGTGAATGCCCACTTGGACGCTTCAGGAACGTCAGCCGTCTCACGATGCCGGGGTTAAGATCGTGACAAAAATTTCCTTGACCATCCCATGAGTTTTAAAATCTATTGTTAAGGAAAATCCATCCATGACTTCAGTTCAGCCCAATCCATCCGCCAACGGGACCGGGAAGATGTATGACTTCTCGGTGTTGCGGGATTTGCGAAAGCGGGAGGATCTGAGTATCGCAGATGTCTCGGGCCAGTCGGGTGTTTCGGCGGCGGTGATTTCCAAACTGGAACGCAACCGCACCGTGGCCGAGCTGGAAACGCTGTTCAAACTGAGCCGGGTGTTTGGCATGAGCGCCACCGATCTGGTCGCCCTCGCGGAATCCCGCACCGCCCACAAAAAGCAGGCATCCGTTCACCGGTCGGGCGGGTTTTCTTTCGAGACGCTCGGTTACAGCAACGTCCGCGCCCTGCGCGGCCGGGCCCGGGCCGGAGCCCAAGTTTCCCGTCCGGAAATCCACCGCGACGACTACGAGGTCTGCTGGGTGCTGGGCGGACGGGTGCGGTTTCGCCTTCCCGCCGAAACCCACGATATCTCCGCCGGGGAAGCCATCCAATTCGACGCCATCCTCGACCACACCTACGAGGCCCTCGAAGATTGCGAAATTCTCATCATTCATCTCCGTAAGGACAAGCGGTTTTGAATACTTTTGACCTTGGTAGGCGGATTTTGGATTTCAATACAGCCATCAACCGGGATCCCGAACTTTAAACTTTGAACCTGAAACCTTGAACCGTTCCACATGATTAAAATCAACGAAAAGCTCAAACCGGCCGACCTCGGAAAAAAGATTGAAAAGCTCTGGGAGCTTTCGGCCGCCAAGATTCATTCCATTGAGAAAAACTACGACACCGCCAAAGGGTCGCCGGTTTTCACGGTCAAGGGCAAATACACCACCCGCGGCTGGACCGAATGGACGCAGGGATTTCAATACGGCGCGGCCATTCTGCAGTTTGACGCCACCGGCGAAACCGGGTTTCTGGAAATCGGGCGCGACCGCACCCTCCGGTTCATGGCTCCGCATCTCACCCACATGGGGGTGCACGACCACGGTTTCAACAACGTCAGCACCTACGGCAACCTGCTCCGCCTGCTCGGCGAGGGCCGCATCGAGGGGAGCGAGTGGGAAAAACATTTTTACGAGCTGGCCCTGAAATGCAGCGGAGCCGCCCAGGCCCGCCGGTGGACATCCATCCACGACGGCACCGGCTACATTTACTCCTTCAACGGACCGCAATCCCTCTTCGCCGACACCATGCGCTCCCTCCGCTCGCTGGCCCTCGGCCACCGGCTTGGGCACGTGCTGATGGAGGAAGGGGACGAGAAGATCAACCTCCTGCGCCGCCTGGTCGAACACGCCTTCAACAACGGCCGTTACAACGTTTATTACCGCGAGGGCCGCGATTCCTACGACCTGCGCGGCCGCACGGTTCACGAAAGCATCTTTAACCTGAATGACGGCAACTACCGCTGCCCGAGTTCGCAACAGGGGTTCTCCCCCTTTACCACGTGGACCCGCGGCCTGGCCTGGGTCATGTGCGGGTATCCGGAGGAACTGGAATTCCTCGACACCTTGGACGACGCGGCCTTCGAGGAGATCGGCGACCGCAAGGAAATCGAGGCGATGATGCTGAAAGCCGCCGAGGCCGCCTGCGATTTTTACATCGCACACACCCCGGTGGACGGCGTTCCCTACTGGGACACCGGCGCCCCCAACCTGCACAAACTCGGCGACTGTTTGAATAAACCGGCCGACCCCTTTAACGACCATGAGCCGGTGGACGCCTCGGCCGCCGCCATCGCCGCCCAGGGGTTGTTGCGCCTCGGTCACTGGTTGCAATCGAAGGGCAAAAAGAAGAAAGGCCAACGCTACTGGCAAGCCGGCCTGACCGTGCTCGACACGATCTTTGACGAGCCCTACCTGAGCTTTGACAAAAAACACCAGGGGCTTCTGCTCCACTCCGTTTATCACCGACCGAACGGCTGGGATTACATTCCGCCCAAGCGCAAGGTTCCCTGCGGCGAGTCAAGCATGTGGGGCGATTACCACGTCCGCGAAGCCGCCCTGTATGTTCAGCGGATCATCCGCCAGGAGCCCTACCACACCTTCTTCCACACCATCGGCACCTGAACCAACCTTCTACATTCAAATTTCGAAGTTCGAACCCGCCACCGGAAGTCCAAAATCCGAATTCCAAAATCCAAAATTCGACATCATGATCATCGCCGACCTCAACACCATGGAAGGGCGGACGTTTCCCGCCCGCCGCCGCACCCGCAACCTGGTCGGGGGAGCCTCCCCCATCCAGGCGAAAAACTTCGCCATGGGCCTCGTCATCCTGGAGCCGAACGGCGGCCAAGTGCCGTGGCACAACCAGGAGCAGGAGGAGATCTATTTCATCCTCGAAGGAAACGGAGAGATTTGTCTAGGCGAAGAACGCCGGGAGATCTCCAGCGGGCAGGCCGTTTTCATTCCGCACCAAGTCTTCCACCAACTGACCAACACCGGGGAGACTCCGATGAAAATGATCTACTGCTACGGTCCGGCCGGCGACGTCGCCCACTGGCGCCAGGAGTTGGAAGGCACCCTCCCCAAAGCCGGCGTCGACGTCCCTCCCCTCCCGGAAGGCGCCGCCCCCCAGTGCACCAAAGCGCCGGACTGAACAATCCCTTCCAAACCGCTACTTCGCGCAAATCCCCGCTGAATCCATGAAACCATCCATCTATAAAAACGAAGGCTACCAACTCATTGGCGCCGCTTTCGAAGTTTTCAATGAGCAGGGTTACGGTTTGGCGGAGGAGATCTACCAAGAAAGTTTGGAAATGGAACTGGAACTCAGGGGAATTTCTTTTGAATCCAAAAAGGAACTACCCTGTTTTTTCAAAGGACGGGAACTGAAGAAACGCTTTCAACCCGACCTGTTTGTTTTCAATTGCCTCGTTGTGGAATTAAAATCGGTTTCCAACCTTCTGGACGAACATGAGGCCGAGTTGATGAACTACCTGCGGATCACCAAGCAACCGGTTGGCTATCTCATCAACTTTGGTCATGCGGATTCAATGGAATGGAAACGCTTCATTCTTTCGGAATTCATTCCGCAATCCCTTAGCGAAAACGAGCACTAATCAGCGGTCCAAAAAATTTCCTATTCCACATGAAAACACAAAAAATCGGAATCATCCTGAACGGCGTGACCGGGCGCATGGGGACCAACCAGCACCTCATCCGCTCCATTCTCGCCATCGTCAAACAAGGCGGCATCAAGGTGTCGGACGATCTCGTCCTGATGCCGGATCCCATCCTCACCGGGCGCAATGAAAACAAACTGCGCGACCTCGCCGAACGCACCGGCGTCGAGCGCTTTTCCACCAATCTGGAAAAAGCCCTTGCCGACGACCGCAACCAAGTCTTTTTCGACGCCTCCTCCACCCTCCTCCGCGCCAAGTTCGTGGAGATGGCGGTGAAGGCGAAAAAAGCGGTCTATTGCGAAAAACCAACCGCCGTCACCACCGCCGAAGCCCTCCGCCTGGCCAAACTCTGCGAGGACGCCGGACTGAAAAACGGGGTGGTGCAGGACAAACTCTGGCTCCCCGGCCTGCGCAAATTTCAAATGATCAAGGCGCAGGGCTTCTTTGGCGACATCCTCTCGGTGCGCGGCGAGTTCGGCTACTGGGTTTTCACCGGCGATCACCCCGACCAGCCCGCCCAGCGCCCCTCGTGGAATTACCGCAAGGAGGACGGCGGCGGCATCATCATCGACATGCTCTGCCACTGGCGTTACGTCATCGACAACCTTTTCGGCAACGTGAAGGCGGTCTCCTGCCTCGGCGCCACCCACATCCCGACCCGCCGCGACGAAAGCGGCAAACCTTACCAAGCCACCGCCGACGACTCCGCCTACGCCACCTTCGAGTTGGACAACGGCGTCGTCTGCCATTTCAACAGTTCGTGGAACGTGCGCGTGCGCCGCGACGACCTCCTCACCATGCAGGTGGACGGCACCAAAGGCTCCGCCGTCGTTGGCCTGCGCAAATGCCTGGTGCAGCCGATGGCCGCCACCCCCAAACCAGTTTGGAATCCCGACATCGACAGCCCGATCGACTTTTTCGGCGGCTGGCAGGAAGTGCCCGACGCCGGGGCTTACGACAACGCCTTCAAAATCCAGTGGGAACTCTTCCTCCGCCACGTCGCCCTCGACGAGCCGTTCCCTTACACCCTCCGCGAAGGCGCCAAAGGCGTCCAACTCGCCGAGAAAGGGATCGAATCCTGGGAACAACGCCGTTGGGTGGACATCCCGGCCCTTTGATCAGCTGAGCCCGCCCGGTTCCGCCGAAACGGCCTTCCTTTCGGTTTCCCTGAACGGGCATTCGGCCGCTTCCACAGGAGCAGAATGCTTCGAGCTGACGACTGCCGCCATGTAACGGGCGACACGCCTCCCTGCCGGGCATGGCAGGGAGGTTCGCTCCTCCAAAAATAAGTGCTTTGCACGGGGGAGGCTGATACCGCCAAAACGGCGGCAACTTCGGGATGACCGTGGACGGCGGCGATTTTTCCTCGTTCCGCGTTGCCCGGTGCGGGCGCTTCTTTATGGTGACT